>NZ_JBHTRF010000002.1:0-253359 GCF_042796115.1 Kitasatospora sp. NPDC056446
GGGCCGCGCGGTGCGCGGTCCCGCCGGCGGCGGTCGTCCGGGTACCGGACCGGCGGTCGACGTCCGGTCCCGGGCCCTCTGGTTCAGGCCCGGTCGGCCGAGCGCCCGACCAGGCCGGCCAGCAGCCGGGCACCGATGACGCGCCGGTAGTAGTCCGGGCCGAAGCCCAACCCGGAGAGCCCGGGCACCAGTCGGGCCAGCCGGTCGGTGCTGACGTACCCGTTCCCGGGGGTGGACTCGGTGACCTCGCGGTTCGCGCGCAGGCCCAGGGAGAGTTCGAGATGGTCGAGGACCGCCTCGATCGGCACCGGGTGGCCGGACGCCACGTTCACCACCTGGCGGCTCACCCCCGTCTCCAGCAGCACGTCGAGGATCCGCACCATGTCGGCCACGTCCAGCAGGTCGCGGCTGGCGCCGCTGCGCACCTGGACGACGCCGCCCCGGATCTGCGCCACCAGCGCGGGAATCAGCTGGTGGCCGCGCTGGTGCTCGCCCACCAGGTGGCTCAGCCGCAGGATCAGGTGGTCCGCGCCGGACTCCCGGACGGTCTCCTCCAGGCCGAGCTTGTGCGCCGCGTAGGGCGTGCTCGCCACCACCGGCTCGTCCTCGCGGCCGCCGCACCCGGGTGCGCCGTAGACGCCCGAGGACGCCGTCGAGAAGAACACCAGCCGGCGTCCGTCGGCGGTGGCCTTGGCGAGCGCGGACTCCAGCAGCTCCGCCTCGCGCCGGAACTCCACCTCCGAGGTACCCGCGGTACTGGACACGCCGGCGGCCAGGATCAGCGCGTCGGGGTGGGAGGCGGCAAGCGGCTCAAGGTTACGGGCGATGAATCCCCGGCCGATAATCTCCATCAGACAGCTCCTTGTCTTCCAGCCCACGCCCCTGGGCGGCGGACGTTCACCGTCGGGCAAGTGCACGCTATGGCGGGCACCTCGAATGTGGGTCCAGGGCGGTTCGAAGATCGCGGAGCACCCCGACGGACCGGGTCCGAACGGGCAGGCGGACGGGCGGACGGGGTGACGGAGCCGCGGGGCGACGGAGGAGGGGGACTTCCATGGGGTGGAGGACGACCGGTGACGAACCGGTCCTGACGGTGCCGGGCGCCGGGCTGCTGGGCGTGTTCGGGCCCGACCCGGGCGGGCCGCGCAGCCGGTGGGGCCTGCTGCTGGGCTCGCTCGGCTGGCTCGTCCCGCTGATCGGCCTGGCGCCGCCGGTCAGCTCGTACCCGTCGCGCGGCCAGGACCTGCTGGCCGTGCTGGGCGTGCTCGGCTTCGGCGCCGCCCACACGCTGGTCACCTGGTCGTTCCACACCGACCGGCTGAGCCGGACGCTGCGGTGCTGGCTGTGCGGCTTCCTCGCGGCGGGCGCCACGGCGCTGCCGCTGCTGCTGGACGACAAGTGGATCGTCGCGATGCCGTACCTGGCCGCGGCCGTGAGCCTCGCCGTCCCGGAACGGCTGCTGTTCGGCTCGGTCGCGGCGCCGGTGCTGCTCGCCACCGTGGTGGCCCGGCGGGTGGAGCCCGCCGAGACCACCTCGGCCGTCGTGATGACGCTGGCTGCGGGCCTGGCCGTGGCCACCTACCGCAGGATGCTGACGCTGATCGCCGACCTGCGCTCGACCCGGCTGCGGCTGGCCGGGCAGGCGGTGGTCGAGGAGCGGCTGCGGATCTCCCGCGACCTGCACGACCTGCTCGGGCACACGCTGCTGAACATCGTGCTCAAGGCCGAGTACATCCGGCGGGTCCAGCGCGGGGCCCCCGAACCGTGGGACCGGCGCGCCGCGGACGTGCTGGCCGAGGCGGAGGAGATCGAACGGATCGGCCGGGAGGCCATCGAGCAGGTCCGTCAGGCGGTCACCGGCTACCGTGAGCACACCCTGACGGCGGCGATCGACAGCGCCCGGAGCTACCTGGCCGACGTCGGCGTCGCGGTACGGATCCGGTCGGAGGCCAACCCGCTGCCGAGCGCGGTGGAGTCCGCGTTCAGCTGGGTGATCAGAGAGGGCGTGACCAACATCGTGCGGCACAGCGGCGCGGACCACTGCGACATCACGGTGGGCCTGGTGGACGGCGCGGCGGAGCTGGAGGTCCGGGACAACGGGACCGGGCCGGTCCGCCCGCCCCAGGGCGCCGGCGGCAACGGCCTGGCCGGGCTCTCCGAGCGGATCGCCCTGCTCGGCGGGCGGCTCAGCGCGGGGCCCGGCCCGGCCGGCGGGTTCCGGCTGCGGGTCGTCCTGCCGCTGGCCGGCGTCGGTCAGGAGGCGTCGTGATCCGCGTCCTGCTGGCGGAGGACCAGGTGATGGTCCGCAACGCCATCGCCCGGCTGCTGGACCTCGAACCCGACCTGGAGGTCGTCGGGCAGGTCGGCAACGGCACCGAGGTGGTGACCGCCGCCGTGGAGAGCCGGGCGGACGTCGCGCTGCTCGACATCGAGATGCCCGGCCGCAGCGGACTGGACGCGGCCGCCGAGCTGGCGCGGGCCCGGCCGGAGTGCCGGACCGTGATCGTGACGATCTACGGGCGGCCCGGCTACCTCCAGCGGGCGATGGAGGCGGGAGCCAGCGGCTTCGTCGGCAAGGACCGCCCGGTGGACGAACTCGCCGAGACGATCCGCCGGGTGCACGCGGGCGAGACCGTGATCGACCCGGAGCTGGCCGCCTCGGCGATGCGGGCCCGGCCCAACCCGCTGACCGAGCGCGAACGCGGCGTGCTGCTGGCCGCCGCGCAGGGCGCCCCGGTGGCCGCCATCTCGGCCAAGGTGCACCTCTCCGAGAAGACGGTGCGCAACTACCTGTCCTCGGCGATCCAGAAGACCGGCACGGCCAACCGCTACGAGGCGGCCCGGGCGGCGATGGCGAACGGCTGGCTCTGAACCGGGAGCGGCCGGCCCACGCGAGCGGCCGGCCCGCGCAACGACGCGGCCACGCAACGACGACGCCACGCAACGACGACGACGCCCGGCGGGCCGGAGCCCGCCGGGCGGCGCGGAGCGGCACGGGCCGTCAGGGCCGCCGGGCGGTCAGCGCGACCGGGAGCAGCCCGGGCCGGGTGTGCAGCTCGACGTCCACCAGCCCCGCCCCGGTGAGCAGTTCGCGGTAGTCGTCCGGCGAGTAGGGCTCGCCGCCCGGGGTGGTGGAGAGCAGCAGCAGCCCGAGCAGGTGGGCCTGGACCTGCTCCCGCTCCCGGCCGTCCTCCGGGGCGAACCCGGCGACCACCAGCCGGCCGCCCGGGGCGAGCACCCCGGTGAGCCGCTCCAGCAGCCGCGCGGACCGCGCCCGGTCGAAGTGGAACAGCAGGTTGGCCGCCACCACGACGTCGTACGGGCCGCCGAGCGGCACGGTGAAGGCGTCCCCCGGCAGGTAGGCCACCCGGTCGGCGACGCCCCGGCGCTCGGCGTGCCCGCGGGCGGCGGCCAGCACCTCCGGCCAGTCCTGGGCCCAGACGCGGGCCCCCGGGTGCCGGGCGGCCAGTTCGAAGCCGGTGACGCCGTGCCCGCAGCCGACCTCCAGGACGCGCAGTCCGGGGCGGTCGGCGGCGAAGCCCGCGAGTTCCTCGGCGACGACGTCGGCGACCCGCTCGGTGACGAAGGTGGTGTGCCGGGCGAAGTCGACCCAGAACGGGAAGCCGGGTGCCAGCGCGTCGGCCCCGGGCACCGGCCCGCCGGTACGGACGGTGCCGGCGAGGTCGCCGAGCGCCCGCCACTCGACGTCCCCGGCCGCCACGTCGACGATGCCGCCGCAGTACCCGGGCGACGTGGTGACCAGCAGTTCCGCCGTCCCCGGCGCGAGCGCGTACCGGCCGTCCCCGAGCGCGGTCAGCAGGCCGAGCCCGGTGAGCGCGCGCAGCATCAGCCGGACGCCCCGCCCGTCCGCGCCCAGCCGGGCCGCGACGCCCGCCGCGTCCAGCGGCCCGTCGTCGAGTTCGTCGAAGATCCGCAGGTCGATGGCGGCCCGCAGCGCGGCGGTGGCCTTGAACCCGGCCATCATGCCGAAGAGCCGCTCGCGGCTCAGGCCCTCGCCGCCCGGCCCCGCGGGCCCCTGCTTCCCGTTCACGTCCCACCGCTTCCTGTCCGACGGCACCGCTCCGATTCCGGCGACACCCTCGCCGGGGCCGGTGCAGTCCCGCTGGAGCCTGGGTAGGACCCGGCCGGGCGGGCGACCTCGATCCGGGCTGGAGCGGGACTCCAGCGGCCACCGGAAGGCTCGGCCGCCATGCGCGTACTGTTCACGACGTCGGAGTGGCCGACGCACTTCTTCCCGATGGTCCCGCTCGGGTGGGCCCTGCAGTCCGCCGGCCACGAGGTCCGGGTGGCGTGCGCGCCCTCCCTGGTGCCGGTGGTCCGGCGGTCGGGCCTGGTCCCGGTGCCGCTGCTCGGCGGCCCCGACCCCGCGTTCAAGACCCGGCTGGCCCGGTACTGGGAGTTCGCCGCCCGGCAGCGGCCGGTCGAGCCCGGCGAACTGCTCCACCCGGTCACCGCGGCGCCGATGGACCGGCTGGAGGACTTCGACTTCGCCGCCTACCGCGCCGTCCACCGCGACGCCAACCTGCGGACGATGCGCGACAGTTGCGACCGGATCGCGGAGTTCGCCCGGGACTGGCGGCCCGGCCTCGTGGTGACCGAGCCGCAGAACGTGGAGGGCGTGCTGGCCGGGCGGCTGCTGGACGTCCCGGTGGTCTGCCAGCTCTTCGGCCTGGTCGGCACCGACGAGACCGAGCCCGGCCTGGACATCGTGCTGGAGGACCACAGCGACTCCTTCGCCCGGTACGGCCTGCCGCCGATGGGCGCCGGGCTGATCGACGCGGTGCTGGACCCGTGCCCGCCGAGCGCCGCGCCCCGGACCCTGCGGCCCGCCCTGCCGGTCCGCTACGTGCCGTACAACGGGCCCGGCGACGCACCGCCGTGGGCCGGTGCGCGGCCGGACGGCGGCCGGCCCCGGGTGCTGATCGCCTGGGGCACCTCGGTGTCGGGGATCTACGGCAGCCGGGCCTTCCTGGTGCCGGACCTGCTGCGCGCCCTGGCCGGAGCGGACACCGAGGTGGTGATCACCGCGGCCGACGCCGACCGGACCGGCCTGGCGGCCGGGCGCCCGGGGGTGCGGGTCCTCGACCGCTGGTGCCCGCTGAAGCTGCTGCTGCCGACCTGTGACGCCGTCGTCCACTACGGCAGCGGCGGCACCGGGATGACGGCGATGGCCGCCGGGGTGCCGCAGCTCGCCCTGCCGTTCTCCGCCGAGCAGCGGATGAACAGCGCCCGGCTGACCGCCGCGGGGGCCGGCTTCCGGCTGGACGGCTTCGACGCCGACCCGGCGGCGGTCGCCGACCGGGTCGCCCGGCTGCTGGTCGAGCCGGCGCACCGGGAACGGGCCCGGGCCCTGCGGGAGGAGGCGCTGGCCCGGCCGGCCCCCGCCGACCTGGTGCCGCGCCTGCTCGACCTGGCCGCCGCCCGGTGAGCGCCCGCACCGCGCTCGTCCTCGGCGGGACGGGCTTCGTCGGACGGCACGTCTGCGCCGCCCTCGCCGGGGACGGCTACCGCACCCTCGCGGTGGGCCGCCGGCCCGCCGGGGCCGCCGCTCCCCCGCCGGACACCGGCTACCGGGTCCTGGCCGGGTCCACCCCCGCCGCCCTGGGCGCGCTGTTCGACACCGAGCGGCCCGACCTGGTGGTCAACGCGGCCGGCACGGTCTGGCAGCCCGACCCCGAACGGATGGCCCGGGACAACGCCGGGCTGGTGACCTCCCTGGTCACCGCCGCGGCCGCCCGGCCGGCCCCGCCCCGGCTGGTCCAGCTCGGCTCGGTGCACGAGTACGGGCCGACCCCGGACGGGGAGCCGATCGCCGAGGACCGCCCCGAGCGCCCGGAGACCCCGTACGGCCGGACCAAGCTGCAGGGCACCCGGACGGTCCTGGCGGCCCGCGGCGTCCCGGCCGTGGTGCTGCGCGTCTCCAACGTGCTGGGCCCGGGGGCGCCCACCGGGAGCCTGCCCGGCCTGGTCGCGGCCCGGCTGGCGCAGGCGCGGCGGGACGGCACCGAGGCCGTCCTGGAGCTCAGCCCGCTGATCGCCAGACGGGACTTCGTCGACGCCCGGGACGTGGGCGCGGCGGTGCTGTGCGCGGCCGGGGCCGACGGGGCCGTCGGCCGGATCGTCAACATCGGCAGCGGCGCCGCCACCGGGGTCCGGGAGCTGGTCGCCGAGCTGGTGCGGATCAGCGGGGTGCCGGCCCGGGTGGTGGAACGGGGCGAGCAGGAGGGCACCCGCAGCCGCTCGATGGACTGGCAGCAGCTCGACGTCGCGCTCGCCGCGCGGCTGCTCGGCTGGCATCCCCGCAGGTCCGTGACCGCGTCGCTCGCCGACCTCTGGCACTCCGTCGTTTTCGGCCCACACTCGACGGTTTCTCAAGGTCCGGGCAGCACGCTCTGACCGGTGCGGTACCGCGAGGTCGCCCACCCGACCGGAACTTCCCACTTGATGGAGGCAGGCATGACCGCCCGTTCGAAGGACCTGCTGCTGGAGGAAGTGCGCAAGTACCACCAGGAGCACTCGCAGGAGAAGGAGTTCGTCCCGGGAGTGACCCCGGTCCTGTCCTCGGGTGCCGTGCTGGACGAGGACGACCGGGTCGCGCTCGTCGAGGCCGCCCTGGACATGCGGATCGCCGCCGGGGTGCACTCGCGCCGGTTCGAGTCGGCCTTCGCCCGCACCATGGGCATGCGCAAGGCGCACCTCACCAACTCCGGTTCGTCCGCCAACCTGCTGGCCCTCAGCGCGCTGACCTCACCGCAGCTGGGCGACATGCGGCTGAAGCCCGGCGACGAGGTGATCACCGTCGCCGCCGGCTTCCCGACGACCGTCAACCCGATCCTGCAGAACCAGCTCGTCCCGGTCTTCGTGGATGTCGAACTCGGCACCTACAACGCCTCGTTGGCGCAGATCGAGGAAGCCATCGGCCCCCGCACCCGGGCCATCATGATCGCCCACTCGCTGGGCAACCCGTTCCCGGTGGCCGAGGTCGCCGAACTGGCCAAGCAGCGCGACCTCTTCCTCATCGAGGACAACTGCGACGCGGTCGGCTCGCTCTACCAGGGCAAGCCCTGCGGCAGCTTCGGCGACGTGTCGACGGTCAGCTTCTACCCGGCGCACCACCTCACCATGGGCGAGGGCGGCTGCGTGCTGACCAACAACCTGCCGCTCGCCCGGATCATCGAGTCGTTCCGCGACTGGGGCCGGGACTGCTGGTGCGAGCCCGGCGAGGACAACCGCTGCCTGAAGCGCTTCGAGTACCAGCTGGGCACGCTGCCCAAGGGCTACGACCACAAGTACACGTTCTCGCACGTCGGGTACAACCTGAAGTCGACCGACCTCCAGGCCGCGCTCGGGCTCAGCCAGCTGCGCAAACTGCCCGAGTTCAGCGAGGCGCGCCGGCGCAACTGGCAGCACCTGCGCACCGCCCTGGACGGCGTCCCCGGCCTGCTGCTGCCCGAGCCCACCCCGGGCTCCGACCCGAGCTGGTTCGGCTTCGTCATCACCGTCGACCCCGGGGCCGGGTTCACCAAGTCCGGCCTGGTCGACTTCCTGGAGTCCCGGCGGATCGGCACCCGCCAGCTGTTCGGCGGCAACCTGACCCGCCACCCGGCCTACCAGGACCGGGAGTTCCGCGTCGTCGGCGACCTGCGCAACAGCGACATCGTCACCGAGCACACGTTCTGGGTCGGGGTGTACCCGGGGCTCACCTCTGAAATGCTTGACTACGTCGCGGATTCCGTCCGTGAGTTCGCCCTGAAGCACGCCTGATCGATGCCGGTGCGTCCGGCTTCCCGGCACCGGCGGACCGAGGAGACCCGATGAGCCCCACCCACGCCGAGCCGGTGCTGCGACCGCCGCGCCACCTGGTCAGCCCACGGGCCGTCCGCTACTGGACGGCCAAGGCGGCCCTGGCCTGGCTGCTCCCGCTCGCCGGCGCGACGGCCGCGGCCCTGGCCGGCCCGGTGCCCGGCTGGGTCCCGGCGGCCGTCGCGGTGCTCGCGGCGGCCCACCTCGCGGTGATGCCGCGCTGGCGGTACCGCGTGCACCGCTGGGAGGCCACGCCCGAGGCGATGTACCTCCAGTACGGCTGGTTCAGCCAGGAGCAGCGGATCGCCCCGCTGTCCCGGATCCAGACCGTGGACTCCCACCGGGGCCCGCTGGAGGCGCTGTTCGACCTGGCCAACGTCACCGTCACCACGGCGTCGGCGGCCGGACCGCTGCGCGTCCACGGCCTGGACCGGACCGAGGCCCAGCGGCTGGTCGACCGGCTGACCGAGGCGGCGCAGCGCGGCGAGGACGACGCCACGTGACCGGGGAGACCACCCGCCCGGCCGCGGCGGCCGACCCCGAGCACTGGCAGCGGCTCGACCGCCGGATGCTCGTCATCCACCCGGTGCAGGAGCTGGTCCGCGCGCTCCCGGGACTGCTCATGGTGCTCCTCCTCAACCGGGACGGCGAGCACCGGCCACTGTGGGCGTTCGGGGCGACCGCCCTGGTGCTGCTGCTCGGCATCGCGCGCTGGGCCACCACCGGGTACCGGGTGACGCCCCGCCGGATCATGGTCCGGCGCGGGGTGCTGCGCCGCAGCGTGGTGAGCGTCCCCCGGGACCGGGTGCGCTCGGTGGACCTCAGCGCCCCGCCGGTGCACCGGCTGCTCGGCCTGACCAGGATCACCATCGGCACCGGGCAGTCCGACCGCAAGGGCGAGGGGCTGCGGCTGGACTCGCTCTCGCACACCGCCGCCGCCGGGCTGCGGGACGAACTCCTCGGCCGCGCACGGGAAGCGCCCGCGGCCCCTGCCACCGCACCCGTCACCGATCCCGCCGGTGCGCCGGCCACCGCACCGGCCGCACCGGCACGGGCCGCCGACCCCGAGGGCACGGTGCTGGCCGACTGGCGGCCGGGCTGGCTGCGGATGGGCCCGTACGGCCTGTCCGGGGTGCTGATCGCCGGCACCCTGCTGACCCTGGCACTGCGCACGCTCACCGACTCGCGGATCGACCCGGGCCGCCTGCCGGCCGTCTCCGCCGTGGTCGACGCCGTCGACGGGCTCGCGGTGCCGGTCCGGGTCGCCGTCCTGGCGCTCGCCTGCCTGCTGGCGGTCGCCGCGCTGTCCACGGTCGGCCACCTCCTGGTGTTCTGGCGGTTCCGGCTGGTCCGGACGCCGACCGGGGTGCTCCAGGTCTCCCGGGGGCTGGTCAGCCGCCGGGTCATCGCGATCGACGAGGCCCGGCTGCGGGGCGTCGAGATCAGCGAACCACTGCTGCTGCGGCTGGCCGGCGGCGCCCGGTGCATCGGCATCACCACCGGCCTGCGGGTCGGCCGGGGCGCGGAACGCGGCGGCTCGCTGCTGGTGCCCCCGGCACCGGTGGCCGAGGTGCTGGCCGCCGCCCGGGCGCTGCTCTCCGAACCGACCGCCGCGGACGGGCCGCTGGAGCGCCCGGCCCCGGCGGCCCGACGGCGCCGGTACACCCGGGCGCTGGGCGGCTGGGCGGTGCTGTCCGCACTCGTGCTGTGGCTCGCCCCGGAGTGGGCCCGACCGCTGCCCGCGGTGCTGCTGCCGCTCGCGCTGCTGCTCGCGGCGGACCGGGTCCGCGGGCTCGGCCACGCCCTGGCCGGGCGGACCCTGGTGGTCCGGCGCGGCTCGCTGGTGCGCCGCCGGCACGCGCTGGACGGCGCGGGCGTCATCGGCTGGAACCTGCGCCGCTCGCCCTTCCAGCGCCGGGCCGGGCTGGTCACCCTCACCGCGACCACCGCGGCGGGCCACCAGAAGCTGTCCGCCCAGGACCTGACCGACCGGCAGGCGATGGCGGTGGTGCTCGGGCTGAGCCCCGAGCTGCTCGAACCCTTCCTGGTCCGCCCGGACGCCCCCGAGCCGGCCGCCGGCCGTCCGGGACCGGCTCCGGACCCGGCCTGACCGGGCAGCCGCCCGTCCGCCCCGCGCCGCCTTGCCCCCCGGGCACGGCGGCGCGCGTCGTACGGCCCCTGCGAACCCCCGTTCCGCCCCGCGTGAACCCCGTACGGACCCCGTACGGACCCCGTGCGCCCCCCGGCGGGATCCCGCCGGATCTCCAGCAGGCCTCAACCCGGACCCGAAGACGGCCCGAAACGCTGTCCCTGTCCCCGAGCCCACACCTGGAGAGGCGCGCATGACCACCGAACCGACCGCATTCCCCGTGGAGTCGCTGATCCTCGCCGCGACCGCCCGGGAGGCGGATCTGCTCCGCCTGATCCACGAGCACGGGCTGGCCGCCTTCGCCGAGGCCCTGGTCGCCGAGACGGCCGGCCGGTGCGACCTGCTGCCGCTGGACCGGGCGATCCCGGTCGGCGTGCGGGTGGTCCACGGCGAGGAGGCCGCGGAGTTCCTGATCACCGTCTCCGCCCAGGGCGCCCACCACGAGCGCGGCAACGCCGCCGAGGGCTGCGCCGTGATCGAGACCGAGGCGCTCCCGCTGGCCCGCAGCGTCTACGGGCCGCCCTCCTTCGACGGCATCGCCACCCGGACGGTCACCGTCCGCGCCGAGGCGGCCGGGGAGGACGAGGGGAAGCCGAGCGAGTTCGGGATCGGCTCCTCGGCGCTGCGCCGGGCCGACCGGCCCAACCCGGTCGCGCTGGCCGCCCAGGCGGTGAACACCGCGATGGCCGCCCGCGACCGCGACCTCGGGGACCTCGCGCTGCGCTACGGCAGCGACAAGTGGGGCGTCTGGCACTGGTACGCCCAGCACTACGACCGGCACTTCGGCCCGCTGCGGCACGAGCCCCTGCGGATCCTGGAGATCGGCATCGGCGGCTACTCCGACCCGGCCGCCGGCGGGGGCTCGCTGCGGATGTGGCGCGGCTACTTCCCGCGCGCGGTCGTCCACGGCCTGGACATCTACGACAAGTCCGGTTCGGACGAGCCGCGGATCCGCACCCACGTCGGCAGCCAGGACGACGCCGAGTACCTGCGCCGCTTCGCCGAGGAGCACGGCCCGTTCGACATCGTGATCGACGACGGCAGCCACGTGAACGCGCACATCCTGGCCTCCTTCCAGGTGCTGTTCCCGTACGTGCGCCCCGGCGGCTGGTACGCGATCGAGGACGTCCAGACCTCGTACTGGCCGCAGTACGGCGGCACCAGCGGCACCCGGGCCGGCGCCGGCACCAGCATCGGGCTGCTCAAGGAGCTGCTGGACGGGCTGGAGCACCAGGAGGCCAACCAGCCGCGCGGCCACCGGCCTTCGTACACCGACCGGCACGTGGTGGGCCTGCACTGCTACCACAACCTGGCCTTCGTCCAGAAGGGCGTGAACGCCGAGGGCACCGTCCCGGCCTGGGTGAAGCGGACCCCGCTCAGCTACTTCTACCCGAGCCAGGAGTCCTGATCCCGCGCACGGCGCCTCCGCCGCCTCCGGCGACAGCGGCGCGGCGGGACATTTGTCCCGGCCGATCGGTGACCGATACCCCTACTACCCGGCCTGCCCGGAAACCTACGGTGATTGACATGCCGACACAACAGACCGAGGCAGCGGTGACCATCACCGCACTCCACAAGAGCTACGGCAAGGTCCGGGCGGTGGACGGGCTGGACCTCGAACTCGCCCACGGAACCGCGGTGGCCCTGCTCGGGCCGAACGGGTCCGGGAAGTCCACCACCGTGAACACCCTGCTCGGGCTGCTCACCCCCGACTCCGGCTCGGTCCGCGTGTACGGCCACGAGCCCGCGGTCGCGGTGTCCAAGGGCCTGATCGGGGCGATGCTCCAGCAGGGCGCCTACCCGAACAGCGCCAAGGTCAGGGAGGTGCTGAACCTCGCCCGCAACCTGTACCCCGCGCCGGTGCCGCTGGCCGAACTGGCCGAGACGGCCGACCTCACCGACCTGCTCGACCGCAAGGTCAACAACCTGTCGGGCGGCCAGGTGCAGCGGGTCCGCTTCGCCTTCGCGCTGGCCGGCAACCCGAAGCTGCTGGTCATGGACGAGCCGACGGTCGGCCTGGACGTCGACGCCCGGCAGCTGTTCTGGCGCGGCGTCCGGCGCTTCGCCGCCTCCGGCCGCACGGTGCTCTTCTCCACCCACTACCTGGAGGAGGCCGATGCCGCGGCCGACCGGATCGTCGTGATGACCCGGGGCAAGCTCGCCGCCGACTCCACCGGCGAGGAGATCAAGCACCGGTTCACCACCCGGACCGTCAGTTTCCGGATCGGCGAGGACAGTTCGGAAGGCCTCGACCGGTTGCCCGGCGTGCTGAGCGTCGAGATCCACGGCGAACGCGTCCACCTGCGCACCTCCGACTCCGACGCCACCGTCAACGAGCTGCTCGCCACCCGCGGCCCGGTCCGCGAGCTGGAGCTCTCCGGCGGCAGCCTGGAGGACGCCTTCCTCTCCCTCACCGGCGCGGCCGCCGAGAACCCGGAGGCCTGACATGACGTACTACTTCCTCTTCGAGCTCCAGCGGCTCAAGCGCGACCCGCGCTTCCTGGTGCTGACCCTCCTGCTGCCGGTCGCGCTGTACCTGCTGTTCGGCACCATCGGCGGCCAGCCGCCCGGTCCGGAGGCGGACCGCGCGCACACCCTGTCGATGATCGGGATGGCCTGCTACGCGGCCCTCATGGTCACCGTGACCAACGGCGGCAACATCGCCGCCGACCGGGCGCTCGGCTGGACCGCCCTGCTGCGCACCACCCCGCTGGGGGCGCGCGGCGTGGTGCTCGCCAAGATGGCCGGCGGGCTGCTGCTCTGCCTGCCCTCGACGGTGCTGGTGTACGCGGTCGGCGCGTACACCCAGCACCTGGACTTCAGCCTCGGCACCTGGCTGAGCATCGGCGCGCTGACCTGGATCGGCAGCCTGCCCTTCGCCGTCCTGGCGCTCTCGCTCGGCTACGCCAGCTCGCCGCAGTCCGCCGGGCCGACCGTGATGTCGACCGTGCTGGGGCTGTCCGCCCTCGGCGGGCTCTGGATCCCGGTCGACCAGTTCCCCGACGTGCTGAAGGACGTCGCGAAGGCGCTGCCGACCAACCGCTGGGCCTCCCTGAGCCAGAACATCGCGCTGGGTGGCGACTTCCACCCGAGTGACGTGGT
Organism: Kitasatospora sp. NPDC056446; assembly: GCF_042796115.1. NCBI lineage: Bacteria > Bacillati > Actinomycetota > Actinomycetes > Kitasatosporales > Streptomycetaceae > Kitasatospora > Kitasatospora sp. NPDC056446. The sequence continues at coordinate 13,076 of NZ_JBHTRF010000002.1, forward strand.
GGTCCTGCTGGCCTGGACCGCGGGCTTCGTCCTGCTGGCCCGCCTCTGCTACCGGCGCGGGACCCCCGCCTGAGCCGGTGCGCCGGAGGGCCCGCCCCCTGACCGGGGGGCGGGCCCTCAGTGCTGCGCCGGCGCGGACGGCGGGCCCGTGGGCCGCGTCCACGCGGACGGCGTCAGACCAGCGGGGTGCCGGCCAGCCGGCCGCCGTCGGCCACGAACTCCGAGCCGGTGCAGTACGAGGACTCGTCACCGGCCAGGAACAGCGCCAGCGCGGCGACCTCCTCGGCGGTCCCGGTGCGGCGCAGCGGCAGGCCGCGGGTCAGCCACTTGGTGTCCAGCATCGGCAGGTCGTTCATCGGGGTGTCGATGTGCCCCGGGCAGATCGAGTTGACCCGGATGCCGGACGGGCCGAGCTCCATCGCGGCCGAGCGGGACATCCCGACCACCGCGAACTTGGTGGCGCAGTACGCCGACATCGCGGGCATCCCGGAGAGGCCGCCGATCGAGGCGATGTTGACGATCGAGCCGCCGCCGGCCGCCCGCATCGCGGGGACCACCGACCGGATGCCGAGGAAGACGCCGATCTGGTTGACCTCCACGACCTCGCGGTACTCGGCCAACGAGGTTCGCTCCAGGGGCTGGTGGCGGACGATGCCGGCGTTGTTGACCAGCGCGTCGAGGCGTCCATAGGTGTCCCTGGCCAGGGTGACCACCGAGCGCCAGGCGTCCTCGTCGCGGACGTCCAGTTCGCCGTAGCGGGCGTCCGGGCCGAGCTCCTCGGCCAGCGCCCGGCCCTCCTCGTGCCGGATGTCCGCGAGCACGACCTTGGCGCCCTCGCGCACGAACAGCCGCGCCTCGGCGGCCCCCTGGCCGCGGGCGGCGCCCGAGATGAGTACGACCTTGCCGGTGAGACGCCCCATGGCCGCGTCCGTCCTTCCCCCTGGCCCGGCCCGGACCGGGCCGGCGAACCCCGCCCCCGCCGTTCGGCCGGGGGCCTTCCCGGCGAATCTAGCCAGTCGCCGACGCCCGGAGAAGGTCCGTCAAGGCCGCGCCAGGCAGCCGAGAGCGAGGCTCCACGGGTTCTCCAGCCGCGCTCGGGCCGAGGCCATGAGGGCCGCTGATAGTCAGGACGGGTCGTCGTCCCGAGGAGTTCTGACATGCGTGTACTGGTGACCACTTCGGCCCTGGAAGGGCACTACTTCCCGATGGTGCCGCTGGCCTGGGCACTGCGTTCGTTCGGCCACGAGGTGCTGGTCAGCGCGCCCGAGGGGTTCTCGGACGCGATCGCCCGCACCGGCCTGTCCGCGGCCGGGTTCGCCCCGCCGGTGGAGTTCGACCGGTTCATGCTGCACGACCGCGAGGGCCGCCCGGTCGCCCCGCCGCGCGACCCGCGCGACCGCAAGGAGCACGGCGGTCGGGCCTGGGGCCGGCTGGCGGCCCTGCTGCTGGACCGCACGCTCGACCTGGTCGAGGCGTTCCGGCCGGACCTCGTCATCTGCGAGCCGAACGACTTCGCCGGCCCGCTCGCGGCCGCCCGGTACGGGGTCCCGTGGGTCGAGCACGGCTGGGGCATCATGGGCATGCCCGAGTTCCGGCCGTTCGTGGAACTGGAGCTGGCCCCCGAGCTGGCCCGGCTGGGCCTGCCCGCGCTGCCCCTGCCGGACCTGCGGATCGACACCTGCCCGCCGGGGCTGCGCACCGGCCCGGAGCCCGAGGGCCTGCCGATGCGGTACGTGCCGTACAACGGCACCGGCAGCGCGCCGGACTGGGTGTACGCCGAGCGTTCCAAGCCCCGGGTGTTCGTCACGCTGGGCGGGGTGCTGCCGCGCCACGGGCGCCGGGACTTCCGCGGCATGCTCCGCGAGTGGACCGAGGCGCTGCCCTCGCTCGGGGTCGAGGTGGTGGTCGGCGTCGCCGACGACCTCAGCGAGGCGTGGCGGCCGCTGCCGGACGGCGTCCGGGCGGCCGGCTGGCTCCCGCTGGGCGGGGTGCTGCCCGGCTGCGACCTGGTGGTGCACCACGGCGGGGTCGGTTCCACCGTGACCACGGCGCTGGCGGGCCTGCCGCAGCTGATCACCCCGCAGCTGGTCGACCAGTTCGAGAACGCCCGCCGGATCGTCGAGGCCAAGGCCGGACTCTCGCTCCAGCCGGACGAGTTGAGCACCGCGAACGTCCTCGACCGGTGCCGGGAGCTGCTGGCCGACGGCGGCTTCGCGGCCCGCGCCCGGGAGATCGCCGCGGGCAACGCCGACCAGCCCACCCCGGCCGACCTGGCCGGCGAACTGGAGCGGTTCGCGCTGCGCCGGTGACCGGAGCCCGTCCCGAGCCCCGGTCGGCCGCCGGTCCGACCGGGCCGGCGGCCGACCCGTTCACCCGCCCGCACTCGACCGGTCCTCGATCCCCCGCCCGCAGCATCGACTCACCATCGCCCGCGTGCAACGGCGCGCACCAGGGAGGACGTCCCGTGACACCCATCGCAGGTATGGCCCCGCCGCCCGCCCAGGCCGGACCGTGGGGCCCGACCGCCCGCTTCACCGCCTCGGCCCTCGCCGCCGGACACGGCCTGCACCGGACGGAGGAGGTGCACGCGTGGCTGGCCGACCGGATGGCCGTGCACACCTTCGCCGTCACCCCGATCCCCTTCGCCGACCTGGACCAGTGGACCTCGCAGCCGGAGACCGGGAACCTGGCGCACGCCAGCGGCCGGTTCTTCACCGTCGAGGGCCTGCGGGTGAAGACCGACTACGGGCCCGTGCAGGAGTGGTCGCAGCCCATCGTCAACCAGCCCGAGATCGGGATCCTCGGGATCCTGGTCAAGGAGTTCGACGGCGTCCTGCACTGCCTGATGTCCGCCAAGATGGAGCCGGGCAACGTCAACCTGCTCCAGGTCTCCCCGACCGTGCAGGCGACCCGCTCCAACTACACGCGGGCGCACCGGGGTTCGGCGACCGCGTACCTGGAGTACTTCCTCGACCGGGTGCCCGGCAGCCGCGTCCTGGTGGACGTCCTGCAGTCCGAGCAGGGCTCGTGGTTCCACGGCAAGCGCAACCGCAACATGGTCGTGGAGGTCGAGCACGACATCGAGATCGGGCCCGACTACTGCTGGATGACCTTCCACCAGCTCTTCGAACTGCTCTCGCACGACAACCTGGTCAACATGGACGCCCGCACGGTGCTCGCCTGCGTCCCGTTCGCCCCGCCCGGCACCGACCCGCTGAACCCCTCCGGGACGGAGCCGCTGGTCCACGCCGACCTGCTCAGCTGGTTCACCGAGGCCCGCACCCGGTACTTCCTGGAGGCCCACCGGGTGCCGCTGGACGACATCCGGGGCTGGCACCGGACGGCCACCGAGATCGCCCACGACGAGGGCCGGTACTTCCGGGTGATCGCCGTGTCGGTGGCCGCCACCGGCCGCGAGGTCGCCTCCTGGACCCAGCCGCTGATCGCCCCGTGCGAGGACGGCCTGGTCGCGATGTACGTCCGGCGGGTCGCCGGGGAGCTCCAGGCGCTGCTGCACGTCCGGGTCGAGCCCGGCTACCGCGACACCATCGAACTGGCCCCGACCGTCCAGGCCACGCCGGGCAACTACACCGGGCTGCCGCCGGAGGCCTGGCCGCCGCTGCTGGCCGCGGCGGTGAACGCCGACCCGGCGACGATCCGCTACGACACCCTGCTCTCCGAGGAGGGCGGGCGCTTCCACCACGCGCTGAACCGCTACCGGGTGATCGAGGTCGACGAGTCCTTCGAACCTCCCGCGTCCACGGACTTCCGCTGGGTGCCGGTCGGCCTGCTCACCGAGCTGCTGCGGCACAGCCACTACGTCAACGTCCAGGCCCGCAGCCTGGTCGCCTCGCTGCACAGCCTGTGGGCGGTGCGGCGATGACGGTACGGATCGGCGTGCTCGGCACCGCCTCCATCGCCTGGCGGCGCACCCTGCCGGCCTTCGCGGAGGTGCCGGGCCTGGAGCTGGCCGCGGTGGCGAGCCGGGAGCGCGCCTCGGCCGAGCGGTTCACCGAGCGCTTCGGCGGCACCCCCGTCGAGGGCTACCGGCAACTGCTGGAGCGTCCGGACGTGGACGCGGTGTACGTGCCGCTGCCGACCGGCCTGCACCACGAGTGGGTCGCCCGGGCGCTGCGGGCCGGCAAGCACGTGCTGGCCGAGAAGCCGCTCACCGGCTCGGCCGGGCACACCCGCGAGCTGGTCGCGCTGGCCCGCGAGCGCGGGCTGCTGCTCCGGGAGAACCTGATGTTCACCCACCACCACCGGCACGAGCGGGTCCGCCGACTGGTCGCCGACGGCGCCATCGGCGAACTCCGCTCCCTCACCGCCGTGTTCGGCATCCCGCCGCTCCCGGCGACGGACGTCCGCTACCGCCCCGAGCTCGGCGGCGGCGCGCTGCTGGACGTCGGGGTCTACCCGGTGCGGGCCGCCCGGCTCCTGCTCGGCGACGACCTGCGCGTCCTCGGCGCCCACCTGCGCACCGCCGCCCCCGACGGCGTCGACGTGGCCGGTGCCGCGCTGCTCGGCACCCCCGACGGGGTCACCGCGCAGCTCGCGTTCGGCTTCGAGCACCACTACCGCAACGCCTACGAACTCTGGGGCAGCACCGGCCGGATGGTGGTCGACCGGGCGTTCACCCCGCCGGCCGACCAGGAGGTCGACATCCGGATCGAACGCCCGGACGGCGTGGAGACCGTACGGCTCGCCGCGGACCACCAGTTCCGCAACACCGCCGCCGCCTTCGTCCACGACCTCGCCGCGGCCGGCGGCCCGCTGCGGCCCGCCGCCTGGGACGCCTCCGACCGGGACCTGCTGCGCCAGGCCGACCTGGTGGACGCCGTACGCGTCGCGGCGCAGGACTGACCCGCCACCCACCGAAGGGACAACCCCGCCATGCGCCTGCTGTTCGCCACCTCGGCGGTGCCCACGCACCACTTCACCATGCTGCCGTTCGCCTGGGCCGCGCTGGCGGCCGGGCACGAGGTGTGCGTCGCCACCGGGCCGGAGCTGGCCGCCACCGCCGCCCGCTCCGGCCTGCCGGTGGTGCCGGTCGGCCCGCCCGGCGGGTTCGACCGCCGCAACCAGGAGCTGCTGGACCGCGCCCGCGGCAGCGGCGGCGCGGTGCGCTACGACCCCAAGCAGGCCTACTGCGAGGTCGCCGCGGCCATGCTGGACGACCTGGTGGCGCTCACCCGGCGGTGGCGTCCGGACGTCGTGGTGTGGGACCCGGCCTGCTTCGCCGCACCGGTCGCCGCGGCCGTGACGGGCGCCCTCGCGGTCCGCTACCTGTGGGGCGTGGACATCGTCGGGCGCGGCACCACCCTCACCGAGCGCCTCCCGGAGTCCTTCGGGGAGCTCTACGCCCGGTACGGCCTGGAGCGCCCGGCCGACCCTGACTGGTGGACCCTCGACCCGACGCCGCCGGCCACCTGGCCGGTCCGCGGACGGCGGCGCTCGGCCGTCCGCTACGTCCCGCACAGCCCGTACGGGCGGGTGCCCGAGTGGCTGTACGCCGCCCCGGAGCGGCCCCGGGTGGTGGTGACCTTCGGGACCACCACCAGCTCGGAGCACTTCGCGGGCGGTTCGGAGTTCACCCGCTCCCCGCTGATGCGGGCCGCCCTGGACCTGGACGCGGAGCTGCTGCTGGTCGTCCGGCCGGGCGAGGAGCAGCAGTTCACCGGCCTGCCCGGGCAGGTGCGGCCGGTGGCCGGCGCGCCGCTGTCGGCGGTGCTGCGCGGCGCGTCGGCGGTGGTCCACCACGGCGGGAACGGCACCCTGCTGCACGCCTCCTTCGCCGGGGTGCCGCAGCTGGTGCTGCCCGGTTCGCCCGAACAGCGGTTCTCCGCCGAGCAGTTCGGCTGCTACCCGTCGGTGCGCCGGGACGACGCGGCCACCGCCACCGCGGAGTCGCTCGGCGCCCACTTCGCCGAGCTGCTGACCCCCGGGGCGCGCGAGGCGGCCGCCGGGCTGCGCCGCGACATGCTCGGGGCGCCGTCCCCGGCGGCCCTGCTGCCGACCCTGCGGCTGGCGGCGGCGGCCCGGCGCTGAACGGACCGCGCGGGTCCGCGCCGCACCGGCGCCGGCCCGCGCGGAGCGCTCAGCGCCCGCTCGCCACCCCGTGGTCCGCCGCCAGCCGGGCGTCCAGTACACCCCGGAAGTAGTCCGGGCCGAAGCCGAGCCCGCGCACCCCGGGGGCCAGCCGGTGCAGCTTCGCCACGCTGATCACCCCGGGGTCGGCCCGGTCCACCCACTCCGGCTCGGCGGACAGCCCCAGCCGGTGCGCCAGGTGGGCGACGATCTCCTCGACCGGCACCGGGTGCCCCGAGGCCACGTTGACCACCTCGCCGCGCACGCCGGCCGTGAGCAGCGCGTCGGTGATCCACACCATGTGGCGGACGTCCAGCAGGTCCCGCCGCGCCTCCCGCCACAGCCGCACCCGCCCGGTGCGCAGCTGCGCGACCAGCGAGGGGACCAGCTGCCAGGGCTGCTGGTGCGCGCCGACCAGGTGGGACAGCCGCAGCACCAGGTGGTCCACGCCGGAGCCGGTCAGCAGCCGCTCCAGGCTCAGCTTGTGCCGGGCGTAGCGGGTGGCCGGGACGGCCTCCTCCTCGCGGCCCGCGCAGCCCTCGGCCGCGTACACCCCGGAGGACGCCGTGGAGAGGAACACCACCTGCCGGCCGTCCCTGCGGCCGGCCTCGATCGCCCGCTCCAGCAGCTCCCGTTCGCGCCGGAAGTCGGCCTCCCCGGCCGTGGTGGTCCGGGAGACGCCGGCGGCGAGCAGCCGGACGCCGGGGTGCCGGTCGGCGATCGCGGCCACGTGCTGGGCGATGAATCCCCGTCCGATGATCTCCATGTGACAGCTCCTCGTGATGCGTCCCGGACGGGTCCACGCGGGGACGCCCGGACCCGCGGCCGACGCTAGGAAGCCGCCCTCGAAGCCTGCTGCAATCCGGTTGGAGGTAGGGCCCCTCCCCCCGAGCCCCTCGGCCCCCGGTCCCCACCGCAGCCGCCCCTCCAGTGGTGTTCGAGCCGGCGCCCCGAAGGTGGGACGGGGCCGGTGCGGCCCGCTCACGACGGAAGGGGAGCCGACCGATGCGGGTGCTGTTCACCACGGTGGACTGGACCGGACACCTCTACCCGATGGTGCCGCTCGGGTGGGCGCTGCAGGCCGCCGGGCACCAGGTCCGGGTGCTCTGCTCGTCCGGGGTGGCCAGGGCCGCCGAACAGGCCGGGCTCGTCCCGCTGCCGCTGCTGGAGAACACCGGCGTGGTGCAGGCGCGGATGAACAACCACCTGCGCGCCCGCGAGGGCCTCAGCCGGGCCGGCGGCCTCCCGCCGGTGCACCCGCTGACCGGCCGGCCGATGGGGAGCCTCGACGAGTTCGACCTGGACGGCTTCCTGCGCGGCGCCGCCGCGCTCAACTCCCGCTGGCTGGAGCGCCGCAGGCGGCTGCTGGAGGACCTGGCCACCGGCTGGCGGCCGGACCTGGTGGTGCACGACCTGGCGAGCCTGGACGGGCGGGTCGTCGCCGACCGGGTCGGTGTCCCGGCGGTGGCCCACCTGTGGGGCCTGGTGGCCGACGCCGAGACCGACGACCGGATGGACTACCGGCCCGAACGGATCGACGCCGACTTCGCCCGCTTCGAGCTGCGCGGCACCGGCGCCGAGGTCCGCCACCTGGTCGACCCGACCCCGGACGCCCTCGCGCCGCCCACCAGGGCCGCCCGGCTGGCGACCCGCTTCGTCCCGTACAACGGGCCCGGCGGGCTGCCGGCCCGGCTGCTCCGCGACCCGCTGCCGCCCGCCGGCCGGCGCCGGATCTGCGTGGTCTGGGGCACCTCGGTGACCAGGGTGTACGGCCCCGACTCCTTCCTGGTGCCCCGGCTGGTCGAGGCCCTGCGCGGCCTCCCGGACGTCGAGGCCGTGCTCGCCGTGACCGCCGAGGACGCCGCCCGGATCGGCGGACTCCCGGAGAACGTACGGCTGTTGGAGCAGACCCCGCTGCACCTCCTGCTGCCCGCCTGTCACGCGGTGGTCCACAACGGCGCCGCCGGGTCGGCGATGACCGCGCTGGCGGCCGGGGTGCCGCAGCTCGCCGTCGCGGTCTCCGACGAGCAGTACGGCAACGGCGCCCGGATCGCCGCCGCGGGCGCCGGCCTGGTCCTGGACGGCCCGGGAAGCACCCCGCAGGAGCTGCGCGACGCCCTCCGCCGGCTCGTCGACGACCCGGGGCTCGCCGCGACCGCCGACCGGATCGGCCGGGAGAACGCGGCCCGCCCGGCCCCCGCCGCCCTGGTGCCCCGGCTGGAGGCGCTGGCCGCCGGCACCCCCTGATCCCGGCCCCGATCCGGCCGGTCCCGGCCCGGACCCTCCGGCCGGTCCCCCGCCCCGCGCGGAACCCGGAACCCCCGTCACGACACAGGAGCCCCAGTACATGCGTGTGATGTTCGCCGTCTCCGACTACCTGCCGCACTACTTCCCGATGGTCCCGCTGGGCTGGGCGCTGCAGGCGGCCGGCCACGAGGTCCGGGTGGTCTGCGGCGCCGCCCAGCAGCAGTACGTCGAGGGGGCCGGCCTCTCGCCGGTCCCGGTCCTGGAGGACGTCGACATGCTGATGTGGGCCCGTCTCGGCCTGCACCAGGCCGTCCGGGCCGGCACCGCGCCGGCCGAGCTCGACCTCCCGCTGGTCCACCCGGAGACCGGCGCGGAGCTCGGGCACCCGGACGAGTTCGACGTCGACGGGTTCGTCCGCTCGATCCGCGGCCCCGAGGCCGGCAAGGCCGGGCGCCGGATCAACGCCATGGTCGACTTCGCCCGGGAGTGGCGCCCCGACCTGGTGCTGCACGACCTGCTGCACCTGGACGGCGTGGTGCCCGCCCGGGTGCTGGGCGTGCCCGCGATCTGCCACCTGACCGGCCCGATCGGCACCGAGGAGACCGGCTGGGGGCTGGACTTCGTGCCGCGGCACTACAGCCGCGAGTTCGAGCGGCACGGCGTCACCGCGACCGGGCGCGCGCTGATCGACCGGGTGATCGACATCTGCCCGGCCGACCTGGCCCCGCCGACCCGCGCCGAACGGCTGCCGCTGCGCTACGTGCCGTACAACGGCTCCGGCGGGATGGAGCCGTGGATGGCCCGGCCCGCCGCCCGCCCCCGGGTGGTGGTGATGTGGAGCAACACCCTGCCGCACCTGTACGGCGACCGCTCCTTCGCCGTCCCGACGATCCTCGAAGCGCTCGCCGGGCTCGACGTCGAGGTGGTGCTCACCACGAACGCCGCCGGCATCGCCAAGGCCGGCCCGCTGCCGTCCGGCGTCACCGTGGTCGAGCACTGCCCGCTCCACCTGCTGATGCCCACCGCCGACCTGCTGGTGCACAGCGGCGGCGCCGGCGGGCTGCTCACCGCCACCGCGCACGGCGTCCCCCAGCTCGTGGTCGCCTTCGGGGCGGAGTACCGGGCCAACGGCGATCGGATCGAGGCCGCGGGCGGCGGCCGGCTGCTGTCCGGCCCGCACACCGGTGTCGAGGAGCTGCGCCGGAGCGTCCGGGACCTGCTGGAGGACCCGTCCCACCGCGGGGGCGCCGGGAAGCTGCGCGAGCAGAACCTCGACCGGCCCAGCCCGGCCGACTTCACGGAGACCCTGGAGCGGATCGCCGCCGAGGGCGCGGCCCGATGAAGGTCGCCCTCACCGTCTCGGACTACGCCGGGCACTACTACCCGATGATCCCGCTGGCACGGGCGCTGCGCCGGGCCGGCCACCAGGTCACCGTGCTGTGCGGCGAAGGGCACGCCCGCCAGGTGGCGGCCTCGGGCCTGCCCGCCGTGGGCTGCGGCACCGACGTCGACACCGTGGTCCAGGCCCGGCTCGGCGTCTACCTCGACGCGCTGGCCGGGCGGGTCCACCACCCGGGCCTGCCGCTGCTCCACCCGCTCACCGGCGCCGAACTCGACGGCCCCGACGGCTTCGACTGGCCCGCCCACGCCCCCGCGCACGCCGCCGCCGAGGCCGACCGGGGCCGCACCCGCGCCCAGGCCGTGGCCGGCTTCGCCCGCGCCGAACGCCCCGACCTCGTCCTGCACGACCCGCTGTCCCCGGAGGGCATGCTCGCGGCCCACCTCGCGCGGGCCCCCGCCGTCTGCCACCTCTGGGGCCCCACCGGCACCGACGAGACCGCGCACGGCCTGGCGGCGCTCTCCCCCGACCTGCCCGCCCCGGCCCGCGAACGGCTCGGCATCCCCGCCGACGCCGACCTGCTGCGGTACGTGGTGGACCCGTGCCCGCCGCAGGTCGCCCCGCGCACCCGCGCCGAACGGCTCGCCGTCCGCTACGTCCCGTACGAGGGCCCCCGGCCGGACGGCCCGCCGCCCGCGCCGGACGGCCGGCCCCGGGTCTGCGTGGTCTGGAGCAACTCGCTGACCCGGATCTTCGGCCGCGGCTCCTTCGTCGTCCCGAGGATCCTGCGGGCGCTGTCCGGGCGCGGGCTCGACGTGGTCGCGGCCCTGTCCGACGAGGACGCCGCGTCGCTCGGCCCGGTGCCCGACGACGTCCGGGTGCTGCCCGGGCACCGGCTCAGCCGGCTGCTGCCGGGCAGCGCGGCGGTGGTCCACCACGGCGGCGCGGGCTGCGCGATGACCGCGCTGGCCGCCGGGGTGCCGCAGCTGGCGCTGCCGTTCGGCCGGGAGCAGGCGCTGGTCGCCGAGCGGATCGCCGGCTCCGGCGCGGGCCTGGCCCTGCACGGCAGCACGGCGGACGGTGCGGCGATCGCCGCCGCCGTCGACGCACTGCTCACCGCGCCGTCCTTCCGGCAGGCCGCCGCCGCGCTCGCCGCGGCCCACGGCGAGCGCCCCACGCCCGACGAACTGGTCCCGGTGCTGGCCGAGTTGGCCGCCGACCGGGTGTCCCCGCGATAACCGACTGGAGTACCCGCGTGCGCGTCCTGTTCACCGTGTCCGACTACCCGGCGCACTACTTCCCGATGGTCCCGCTGGGCTGGGCCCTGCAGTCCGCCGGCCACGAGGTCCGCGTGGCGTGCGGCCCCGCCCAGGCCGGCGCGGTCGGCCGGGCCGGCCTCGTCCCGGTGCCCGTCCTGGACGGCCCGGACATGCTCGTCCGCGGCCGGATCTTCCACTACTTCGCCGCCCTCGGCGAGGGGGCCGACCGCTCCCTGGGCATGCCGCTGCACCCGGTCACCGGCCGGGTGCTGGAGAAGCCGTCCGACTTCGACTGGCCCCGCTACAAGCGGGAGAACCAGCAGCCCAACCTCGCCGCGATCCGCCGCAGCCTCGACGACACCGTCGGGTTCGCCCGCCAGTGGCGGCCGGACCTCGTGGTGCACGACCTGATGAGCCTGGAGGGCGTGCTGGCCGCCCGGGTGCTGGGCCGACCGGCGCTGTGCCACCTGTGGGGGCCGGTCGGCCCGGAGGAGACCGAGCCCGGCGCCACCCTCGTCCCGCAGGACCACACCGAGAGCTTCGCGCGGCACGGCGTCGGCCCGATGGGCCCCGAGCTCATCGGCCGGATCGTCGACCCCTGCCCGCCGTCGATCGCCGCGCCCTTCGCGGGCGAGCGGCTGCCGGTCCGCCACGTCCCGTACAACGGCACCGGCACCGGGGGCGTCACCGCCCCGGGCCGCCGGGGCGGACGGCCGCGGATCTGCGTGGTCTGGGGCAACTCGCTGGCCGGGCTGCTCGGCCCGCGCTCCTTCCTCGCCCCCAGGATCGCCGCCGCGCTCGGCGGCCTGGACGCCGAAGTCCTGCTGGCCTGCGACCCGGCGGCACTGACCGACGAGCACCGGGCGGCGCTGCCCGGCAACGTCCGGGTGCTCGGCTACGCCCCGCTCGGCCCGCTGCTGCCGACCTGCGACGCGGTGGTCCACCACGGCGGCGCCGGCGGCGGCATGACCGCGGCCGCCGCCGGCGTCCCGCAGCTGGCGCTGCCGTTCACCGTCGAGCAGTCGGTCAACGCGCGCCGGATGGCGCGCAGCGGCGCCGCGCTGGCACTGGACGGCCGGACCGCCGACGAGGCGGCCGTCCGGGCCGCGGTCGAATCGCTGCTGGACGACTCCGGGTACCGTACGGCGGCCGGCGCGCTGGCCGCCGCGATCGCCGAGCGCCCGAGCCCCGCCCGGCTGGTCCGCGACCTGCTGGCCGCCGCCGGCTGACCCGGGCGCCGCGAAGGCCCCGGACCATCCGCTCTCGCGGTGGTCCGGGGCCTTTCGGTTGCCCCGCCCGGCAGTCGGCCGGTCGGCCGGGGCCGGGGCCGGGGCCGGGTCAGCCCAGGTCGTCGCGGGAGACCCGGCGCTCACGGATCAGCAGCACGCCGTCCTCGACGACGAACACGTCCTCGCAGACGCAGCTGAGGTGCAGCCGGGCCTGGCCCCCGCGCGGCGTGACGATGATCTGCGCGTAGCACCGCACGAAGACGGTGCCGTCCTCCCGCGGGTGCACCGCGACCATGCCGTGCCAGTGCCGGCGCTGCTCGCCCTTCTCCCGGTACTCGCCGTGCGCCCGCTCGACGCCGGCCACCAGCGTCGCCCGGCCGCGCAGCGGCTCGGGGGCGTTCGGCGGGAAGAAGGCGCCGTCCTCGGTGAAGTCGGCGGCCCACTCGGCCGCCTTGCCCTCGTCCAGCAGGTGGAAGTGCCGGGCGTAGAACTGCTCGACCCCGGCCCGCAGTTCGACGAGCCCGGCCGGTGCGCTGTAGGTCTGTCCCATGATCAGTCCTCGTCCTCGAAGATGGCGACGGCGCGGGTCCAGCCGGCACCGGCGCCGGCCACCTTGAACGGGTAGCAGACCACGGTGAAGCCGAACGGCTTGGGCAGGGTGTCCAGGTTGGCCAGGCGCTCGATGTGGCAGTACTCGCGCTCGCGGCCGAGGAAGTGGGCCGGCCACAGCACGCCCTGGTCCTGGGTCTGGTGGTAGCGGGTGATCATGTCGCCGAACGGGGCGTCCACGCTGAACGCGTCGGTGCCGATCACCTTGACGCCGTAGTCGAGCAGCAGCTCGGTGGCCGAGCGGTCCAGGCCGACGAACTCCGAGAAGTACATCGGGGTGCCGACCCACTCGGAGGCGCGGGTGCGCAGCAGGGCGATGTCCATCGGCTGCGGGGTGTAGCCGATGCGGTCCAGCTCGGCCTTCACGTAGGCCGCGTCGGCGACCTGCTCCTCGACCCCGGTGAGGTCGAGCACGAAGCCGGGGCGGTGGAACCAGTCCAGCGGGAGCTGGTCGATGGTGCGCGGGACGCCGTCCCCGTACGCCACGGTGGAGCCGTAGTGCGAGGGCGCGTCCACGTGGGTGCCGGTGTGCGAGGTCAGCTTCAGGGTGTCGATCGAGAGGAGCTCGCCGTTCGGCAGGTCGTCCGGCGAGATCTCCAGGCCGAACTCCTTCATCTCCTCGGCCATGTGGGCGGCGCCCTGGGCCGGGGTCATGATCTCGTGGATCACCGGGTCCGGCTCCCAGGCCTGGGCGTCGACGGCCACCGAGATGTCAATGATCTTCATGCTGAGTGCTCCTGAGCGGTCGGATGGGTTCGGTCGTGGTCCGGCGGCCCGGGATCAGGCCGCCGCGAAGAGGTCGGTGCGGACCCGGATGCCCGGATTGCCGAAGGCGATCCGGCGGGTGATCCGGGCCCCGACCGGGGTGCGCCCGATCAGGCCGGCCACCGCCGGGCGGATCAGGTCGGCCACCGGGTTGGGCTCCGCGAACATGCCCTTGGCCTGCATCTTCTGCATCTTCAGGACGCGCTCGATGTCGGGCCGCCGGACGCGTTCGAAGGCGGACAGGGCCTCGGCGCCGGCGTCGCCGCTGTCCAGGGCGCGCAGCACCACCGGGTGGGCGAGCACCGCGTCCTGGAGGGCCAGGTTGATGCCCTGGGCGCCGAGCGGGCCCAGGGTGTGGGCCGCGTCGCCGATCAGCAGCAGCCCGTCGGCGGCCCAGCGTTCGGCCGAGCCCGCGAAGACGTCCAGCAGGCTCAGCCGCTTGACGGAGTCGAGCTGCTCCCCGATCGGCTCGGCCAGCTCGGGCAGCGCGGCGCACAGCCGGGCCCGCACGGCCGGCAGGCCCTCCCGGGCCAGCTCGCCGTAGCCGCCGTGCGGCAGGCACCAGCCGATCTGCAGCCGGTCCGGGTGGGAGTCGTGGACGATCGCCGCGCTGCCGCCGGTGCGGAAGATCCGGACCTTGCCGGTGGCCGCGCCGGGGGCGTGCAGTTTGAACCAGAGCACGTCCTGTTCGAAGACGTCCAGCCGGCCGGCGTCGATCCCGGCGAGCCGGCGCGCCTTGGAGTGGCGGCCGTCGGCGGCGACCACCAACCCGGCGTCCACCCGGACCGGTTCACCGCCGTCGGCCGCCCCGGCCACCGCCGCGGCCAGCACCCCGGCCACCGCGCCGTCACCGTCCCGGACCAGCTCCCGCAGGCGGTGCCCGGCCAGGTGCCGGAAGGTGTCGAACTCCTCGCAGGCCGCGAGCAGTCCGGCCAGCAGATGGTGCTGCGGCAGGCTCAGCAGCCGGTTGTGCGGGCCGGGCAGCCGGGTGTAGTCGATATCCATCAACACCCGCTTCCCGTCGCACAGTTGGAAGCCGGTGAGCTCGCAGCCGCCGCGCCGGCGGACCGCGTCGAGCACACCCAGCTCGTCGAGCACCGCCAGCCCGCCCGGCTGCAGGATCTCGCCGCGGTACTCGCGTTCCAGGGAGGTGGCGCGCTCCACCACGGCCACCCGCGCGCCGGAGCGGAGCAGCAGCAGGGCCAGTGCCAGCCCCGCCGGGCCGCCGCCCACCACGCAGACGTCCGTATCGATCCCGTTCACCTGTCTCCGCCCTCCGTCAAAGGTTCCGGCCCGGGGTTCATGGCGCGAGCAGGCCCTGCCCGCCGTCCACCGTGATCGTCTGGCCCCGGATCCAGCCGGCCTCCGGGCGGCAGAGCAGCTCCACCACCCCGGCCACGTCGTCCGGCACGGTGAGCCGGCCGGACGGCGAGCGCTCGGCCATCGCCCGCTCCTGCGGGGTGGGTTCGCCGCCCTTGGCGAGCTTCGCCGTGGACACCGCGTTGACCGCGATGTCCCGGGCGGCGAAGCCGACCGCCAGGTACCGCACCAGGCTCTCCAGCGCGGCCTTGGCCACGCCGCCGGCCAGGTAGCGGGGGACGACCGCGCGGGCCCCGATGCTGGAGACCGCGATGATCCGGCCGCCCGCGGGCATCAGCGCGGCCAGCGTCCCGGCGGTGTGGAGCAGCGGGTCCAGCGCGGTCGCCAGGTCCGCGTGCACCCCCGCCGGGTCGGGCTCGCCGGGCGCCATCGGGTGCAGCGAGGAGACGTTGTGGACCAGGATGTCCAGCCGCCCGTCCCGCTCGCCGATCCGCTCCAGCAGGGCGGCCGGCCCGGCCGGGTCGGTGACGTCGGCCCGCGCCGCGACCACCCGGCCGGGCAGCCCGGCCAGTGCGGCCACGGCCGCCGCCGCGTCCTGCTCCCGGTGCGCGTAGTTGAGGTGGACCGTGGCCCCGGCCGCCGCCAGCCGGCGGGCGACCGCCAGGCCGAGGCCCCGGGTGGCGCCGGTGACCAGCGCCACCCGGCCGTCGAGCCGGCCTGGGCTCGGTTCGCTGTGCACTGTGCTCGCTCCTCCCGTCACCGCACGGCGGTCGCCGCGCGGAGGCCACCGCACGGATGCCACCGCGCGGGCCGGTGTTTCCCGGGCCGGACAGGAGGCTGTCAGCGCCGCCTCGAAGCCGGCTCGAAGATCCGTGGCGGACGGCTGTCAGCCGACCCGGGCCGCCAGCGCCTCGTTGACCATCTCCAGCAGCCGGCCGATCGTCGCGGCCTCGGTGACCACGCTGTCCGGCAGGCTGACGTCGTACTCGCGCTCGATCCGGGTGGCGGTCTCCAGCAGCGCCAGCGAGTCGATGTCCAGGTCGGCGAAGCCGAGGCCGAGGATGTCGCCGTCGAGGAGGCCGTCCCGCTCCCCGACGCCCTCGCGCATGATCCGGCGCAGGTCGTCGACGGTGAATTCGCTCATGGTGTTCCTTTCGCTGCGCCCGGCCGGTGGGCCGGGCTGCCGTGTCGGCGTGGTGCCGCATCGGCCGGGCTGTGGTGGTGTCGGTCGGGCTGTGGTGCGGACGGGCTGTGGGTTCCGGCCGGAGGGCCGGCCGGGCCGTGGCTTCAGGCGGCGGTCAGGCACATCGCGGAGGTGTGCCCGCCCCGGCCCCGCGACAGCACCAGGGCGGTGCGGACCTCGGCCGCCCGCGGCTCGCCCAGGACGAGGTCGAGCCCGTACTCGTCGACGGGCCGCCCGACGTGGACGGTGGGCGGGATGACCCCGTCCCGGATGGACAGCAGGGCTGCCGCGAGGTCCAGCGGGGCGCCGCCCGCGTACAGCCGTCCGGTCATCGTCTTCGGCGCGGTCACCGGGACGCCGCGCTCGCCGAAGACCCCGGCCAGCGCCGCCGCCTCCGCGGCGTCCGCGTCCGGGAGCCCGGCGGCGTCCGCGAACACCACGTCGACGTCGCCGGGTTCGAGCCCGGCGTCGGCCAGCGCGGCCCCGATCACCCGCCGCAGGGCCGGCGGCCGGCCGGAGCCGGGCCGCGGGTCGAAGCCCGAGGCGTACCCGGCGACCTCGCCGTACACCCGGGCCGCGCCGCGGGCCGCGGCGTGCGCGGCGTCCTCGACCACGAGGATCGCCCCGCCCTCGCCGGGGACGTAGCCGTCGGCCTCGTGGTCGAACGGCAGGTAGGCGCGCTCCGGGGCCCGGCGGGTGCTGATCCCGCCGCCGGCCAGGTGGGCGATCCAGGCCCACGGGCAGAGCGAGCTGTCCACCCCGCCGGTGACCATCAGTCCGGTGCCCTGGCGGACCGCCCGGCGGGCCCCGGCCACCGCGTCCAGGCCGCCGGCCTGGTCGGAGACCACCGCGCCGCTCGGGCCGCGCAGGCCGTGCCGGATGGAGATCTGACCGGTGTTCACCGCGCAGAACCACGCGAAGGACTGGTAGGCGCTGACGTACTTGGGCCCCCGGGCCCAGAGCGCCTCCAGCTCCCGCTGGCCGAACTCGAAGCCGCCCGAGCTGCTGGCCGTCACCACGCCGGCCCCGTACTCCGGGAGTCCGGCCGGGTCGATGCCGGCGTCGGCGATCGCCCAGTCGGCGGCGGTCAGGGACAGCTGGGTGACCCGGTCGGTCTGCGGCAGCAGCTTGGCCGGCAGGTGCTCGGCGGCCTCGAAACCCTTGATCTCACCGGCCACTTGGGACGGGTAGCCGGACGGGTCGAAGCGTTCCACCCGGCCGAGGCCGCTGCGGCCGCTCAGGACCGCCGCCCAGTACTCGTCCAGGCCGACGCCGTTCGGCGCCAGCACGCCCAGCCCGGTGACCACGGTGCGCACGGTCATGCCGCCACCGCCGTCGGCCGGCGCAGCACCATGGCGCTCTGGAAGCCGCCGAAGCCGCTGCCCACGGTCAGCACCGCGTCCAGCCGGGCGTCCCGGGCGGTCAGCGGCACGTAGTCCAGGTCGCACTCGGGGTCGCGTTCGTGCAGGTTGGCCGTCGGCGGCACCACCGAGTGGGCGATCGCCAGCGCGCAGGCGGCGATCTCGATCGCGCCGATCGCCCCCAGGGAGTGGCCGACCATCGACTTGATCGAGCTCACCGGCGTCCGGTACGCGTGGTCGCCGAGGCTGCGCTTGAACGCGGCGGTCTCGTGCCGGTCGTTCTGCCGGGTGCCGGAGCCGTGCGCGTTGACGTAGTCGATCGCGGTCGGGTCCAGCCGGGCCTGCGCCAGGGCCTCGTCGACGGCCGCGGCCATCTCCCGCCCCTCGGGGTGGAGGCCGGTCATGTGGTACGCGTTGCTGCGGGTGGCGTAGCCGCCGAGCTCGGCGTACGGGCGGGCGCCGCGGCGCCGGGCGTGCTCGGCACTCTCCAGCACCACCACCGCGCTGCCCTCGCCGAGGACGAAGCCGTTGCGGGTGTTGTCGAACGGCCGGGAGGCGTGCGCCGGGTCGTCGTTGCGCGGCGAGGTGGCCCGGATCGCGTCGAAGCAGGCGACGGTGATCGGGGTGATCGGCGCGTCGGTCGCCCCCGCGACCACCACGTCCACCACGCCCTCGCGGATCAGCTGGGCGGCGTGGCCGATCGCGTCGATGCCCGAGGTGCAGCCGGTGGAGACCATGCTCACCGGGCCCTCCGCGCCGACCGACCAGGCCAGTTCGGCCGCCATCGAGCTGGGGATGAACTGGTCGTACAGGTGCGGCACGGTGTAGCCGTGGTCCACCAGCCAGTTCGCCCCGCTGTTGCTGGTGACGACGTACTCGCGCTCCAGGCTGGTGCTGCAGCCGACCGCGCTGCCCAGCATCACGCCGATCCGGCCCGGGTCCATCCGGTCGAGGTCCAGCCCGGACTCGGCGACCGCCTCGGCGCCCGCCACCAGGGCGAACTGCGCGGCACGGTCGAGCCGGCGGAGCTCCTGCGGGCCGAGGCCGCTCGCGACCGGGTCGAAGTCGCACTCGGCGGCGATCCGGGACCGGAACCCGTCGGGGTCGAAGAGCGAGATCCCCCGGGTCGCGGTGCGGCCCGCCGTGATCATCTCCCAGAACGCCTTGGTCCCCGTGCCGCCGGGCGCGACCACTCCGATCCCGGTGACGACTACCTGCGTGTTCATGCCTTCCTCTCCCCTGCCCCTGCCGGGGCGCCCGGCGTCCGCCGCCCTCCGCGGCCGACCAGGTGCGCGCCGTCGAGCGCCCGGTCCAGTTCCCGCTGTTCGCTCCGGCCGCCCCGGGCGGCCAGGTACCCGTCCGGCCGGACCAGCAGCCAGCCGCCCGGCCGCGCGGCCAGGGCCCGGCGCAGCCGTCCGTCCGGGTCGGGCAGCGGGACGACGTCGTCCGCGCCGCCGCCGACCGTCCGTACCGACAGCCAGGCGCCGTACCGTTCCCGCGCCTCCCGGCCGAAGCCGGCGTCCCCATGGCCCTCGCCGTCGCCGTCGCCGTCCGCGCCGTGGGCCGGGACGTGCAGCAGGGTCCACCGCGGGTCGCGCAGTTCCGCGGCCAGCTCGGCCGACGCCTCCCCCGGCTCCACGGCCGCCAGGGCCGAGGTGATCCGGTACCCGGGCCGGGGCCCGGCCGGCTCGGACCCTGCGGCGGTGGCGGTGGCGGTGGCGTCGGGCGTGGTCAGCGGCGACTCGGGGTAGCCCAGCGCGAGGCCGGACATGGCGCTGAGCACCGAGTGCTGGATCTTCTCGCGCAGCGGCGTGACGGTCCGCACCACCACGAAGAACACCGGCAGGAACACCCCGGCCAGCGCCGCGCGCAGCGCCACCAGCCGGGTCGCGTTGCGGGTGGACTTCAGCAGTTCGGCGCCGATCGGCAGCCGCTCGGCCTGGTAGCTGTCCAGCAGGGCGTCCCCGCTGTGGCCCTTGACCACCATCGCCAGCTTCCAGGCGAGGTTGTACGCCTCCTGGACGCCGGTGTTCATGCCCTGCCCGGAGGCCGGGCTGTGCACGTGCGCGGCGTCTCCGGCGAGCAGCACCCGGTCGACCCGCATCCGCTCGACCATCCGCTGCTGCGCGGTGAACACCGAGACCCACTCGGGCTCGTCCACCCGCACCGGCCGGCCGAGCGCGGCCGACAGCTTGCGGGCGAAGCGGGCGGCGATCACCGAGCCGTCGCCGTCGTACGCGGTCTCGGCGGTGTCCAGCATCCGCCAGCGGTCGCCGGGCAGGGGGACCAGCATCAGGGTGCCGGCCCCGGCGTGCATCCAGTAGATGCTGTCGGCCGGCAGGTCCACGGTGACCTTGGCGTCGGCCAGCAGCCAGGTGTCGTTGGAGTCGCCGACCAGCCGCAGCCCGAGCGACTTGCGGACGGTGGAGCGGCCGCCGTCGCAGCCGACCAGCCACGGGGTGCGGACGGTCTCCCGCCGGCCGCCGTCGTGGGCGAGGACGACCTCGACCCCGTCGGCGTCCTGGCGCAGCTCCTCCAGCCGGACGCCCCACTCGACCTCGACCCCGGCCCGCTCGACGGCGGCCCGCAGCACCTGTTCGGTGCGGACCTGGTCGATGCTCAGGGTGAACGGGTAGGCGGTCGGGTTGCGACTGTAGTCGGCGTCCAGCCGCACCAGCCGCCGCCCGCCCTTGAACATGGTGAAGCCCTCGATCCGGCGGCCGAGGCCGAGCACCTCGTCCACCACGCCCATCTGCCGGTAGGTCTCCAGCGTGCGGGGGTGGGTCGCGATCGCCCGGCTGGTGGTGGCCGGCCCGGCGGCCGCGTCCACCAGCCGCACGGCGAGGCCGTGCCGGGCCAGCTCGTGCGCGGCCGTCAGGCCGACCGGTCCGGCCCCGACGACGAGCACCTGTCCCTGATTCCTCATCGATCCTCCTGCGTTGGGGCCGGGGCCGCTCAGGCCTGGTGCGCGGTGACGGTCTCGTAGAGGCCGGGCGCGGGCTTGGCGATGACCTGGGCCAGCCGCTTGATCAGCGCCTGGAACTCCTCGGTGCGGACGGCCGCCTGGTGCGACGCGGCGTCGTCCCACTGCGCGACCTCGGCGTACGAGCCGGCCTCGCGCACCGAGCGCAGCAGGGTGTGGCTGCGGTAGCCGGGCCACTGCGACATGAAGGCGTTGAGCTCGGCGGAGATGCTCCGGAACTCCTCCTCGCTGCCGGTCACGGTCAGCTGGTTGATCAGGGTGATCATGGTTTCCTCTTCTCGTCTCTGGGTGGTCGGTTCAGGTCCGGACGGCCGCTCGGCTCCGGACGGCCGGCTCGGCTCCGGACGGTCAGTCGGTGCCGGCCGCCGAGCGGGACCGCAGTTCGGCGCGCAGGATCTTGCCGTTCGGCGAGCGGGGCACGGTGTCGAGCGCGGTGATGTGCCGGATCCGCTCGTAGTAGGCGACCCGGCCGTTGACGAAGTCGGCGATCCGGTCGAGGACGTCGGGCCCGCCGTCCGGGCGGACCACCACGAAGGCGTGGGCCACGCCGTTGCCGAGGCCGTCCGGCCGGTCGACCACCGCGCAGTCCGCGACGGCGGGGTGGCGGGCCAGCTCCTCCTCGATCCGCACCGGTGAGACCAGCCAGTTGTCGTGCTTGAACACGTCCTTGAGCCGGTCCACCAGGTACAGGAAGCCGTCCTCGTCGACCCTGCCGACGTCGCCGGTGGAGAACCAGCCGTCGGCGTCGATGCCGGTGGGCAGCGCCGGGTCCAGGTAGCCCGTCATCACCTGCGGGCCGCGCACCTGCACCTCGCCGCGCTCACCGGGGCCGAGCACCGCCCGGGTGTCCACCTCGACGATCCGGCACTCGGTGCCGGCCACCACCGGGCCCACCGAGCCCGCCCGAGGGTCGTCGATGACGCCCGTGTGGGTCACCGGCGAGGTCTCCGCCAGGCCGTAGCCCTGGAGCACCGGGATGCCGAAGTGGTCCGCCAGCGTCTCGGCGGCGGCCTGCGGCAGCGCGCTGCCGCCGGACAGGACCGCTTCCAGCGACCCGGCCCCCAGCTGCGGCAGCCGGGGGTCGGCGGCCAGCCGGGCCAGCCGCACCGGGAGGCTGAACAGCCGTACGGCGCGGTGCCGTTCGGCGGCGGCGAGGGCCTCCACCGGGTCCTCGCCGGGGCAGAGCACCTGGGTGGCGCCCGCGTGCACCGCCGAGTTGAGGTGCATCAGGTGGTACAGCGGCAGGTGGTTGGCCACCACGGAGGTGTGGTCGATCCGGTGGGCGTGGGCGATCTGGGCGGCGTTCACGGTCAGGTTGCGGTGCGAGAGCACCACGGCCTTGGGCGCGCCGGTGGTGCCGCTGGTGAAGTGCAGGCCCCCGGGGTCCTCCACCCCGGTCGCGGGCGCCGGGTCCGCGGCCCCCTCGCCCGAGGCGAGGAACTCGGCCAGCGTCTCGGCGCCGGCCGCGCCGCCGGGCCCGTCCAGCACCACCACCCGTTCCAGGTCCGGCAGTTGCCCGCGCACCTCGGCCAGCCGGCCGAGCAGTGCGGCGGGCGCGAAGAGCAGCCGGGTCCGGGAGGCGGCCAGCACGTGCCGCAGCCCGGGCGCCGGCAGGTACGGGTTGACGCTGACGATCACCTGGCCGGCCCGGGCGATGCCGTAGTACAGCGCCGCGAACTCCGGGCTGAGCACCGTGGTCGCGCCGACCACCGACCCGTCGCCGGGCAGCGCCGCCGCGATGGCCCGGGCGAACCTGTCCACCTCTGCGTCGAGTTGACGGAACGTCAGACCGCGTTCGCCGCAGACCAGGGCGGTGCGGTCCGGCCAGTTCGCGGCGGCCCGGCGCGGGAGCCGGTCGAGGACGACCGGCTCCGCGGGCGTGCCGAAGACCCGCGGGACGGCCCCGCGGCCGACCGGCTCAGACACCGGCGCGCTCCTCGGCGTGGGCCTTGGCCAGCCGCAGGTTGGTCATGCTGTTGGTGCTGAGCACCCGGCGCAGGTACCTGCGGGCGCCCTCGACCGTGGTGCCCTCGCCGAGCAGCGCGAGCTTGGCCGGGTTGATGGTCACGGTGTGGCGGGAGCTGAGCAGGTGGCCCTCCGGTGTCTCCACCCAGGCCCAGTGGCCGGTGTGCGCGGTCAGCAGCGGCGGCGGGGTGACCTGCTTGTAGACGATCCTGTTCTGCGGCAGGCAGACCCGGACCGAGCGGGTGAAGTGCCCGCGACCGTCCGGCGTCGTGGTGTCCATGTCGAAGAACTGGATGTTCGGGACGTCCTCGGTCATCGTCAGCTTGTGCACGTGCGCCAGCCGCTCGGGCCACTTGTCGGCCTCGTAGAGGATCGCCCAGGAGTCCTCCACCGCGCCGCCGATGAACAGCGGGTCCTCGAAGTCGACCACCAGGCGGTCGAGTTCGTCACCCAGCTCGGCGGCGGCGCGCAGCTCCTCCAGCTGCTTGCGGGAGTGCTTGCCGAGCTCCTCGGCGACCCGCTCGGCGGGCACGTCCGCGTCCGGCAGCATGGTGAACTCGTGGCGGACGGTCGCCGTGCTGGTGCCGTCGCCCTGGTCGGCGAACGACCAGACACCGCCGCTGGACGCCAGCGGGGCCACCGCCGGCTCGTTGGTGAACGAGATGCTCAGACCGGCCCGGTCGAACACCCGGCGGGCGGTCCAGACCCGGACCGCGTTCTCACCGCGCAGCCCCCAGATCCTCAACTCGTCGCGCTCCGGGGACTCCTGGGTCCGCTCGGTGTGCACGACCGGGGTGAAGTACTGCGGCCAGCGGACCGCGTCCTCGATGAGCGCGAAGGCCCGCCGGGCCGGCCCGTCCACCACGATGCTGTACTCGGCCACCATGGGCCCGCTCTTCTCCGTCACGAGGATCCTCCGTCTCGGGTGCGGCGGGGTTCGCGGCTTCCGGCCCCGGACGGCCGACCCCGACGTTTCTCCCCAGGACTCTGGTCACCGGCTCTACACACCCACTGGAGTCGCGGTCGAACACCCCGTCGCCGGATCCCCCCGTCCTCTTCCTCCCGGGATCCAGCCGATCTCTAGGCGGCGCTCCTAGCGTTCCGGCCGACTGTACGAACCGAACGGGGGAACGGCGTTGAGGAAGCGGACCTTGGGCACCGGTCAGGGCCTGGCCACCGGCGCGATCGGCCTGGGGACGCTCGGCCTGGCCGGCGGCTACGGCGGGGTGGACGCCGACGAGGCGGTACGCGCCGTCCGCACCGCCCTGGACCTCGGCACCACCCTGATCGACACCGCCGACTTCTACGGCGGCGGCGAGGTCGAGCGCCTGGTCGGCCGCGCCGTCGCCGGCCGCCGGGACGAGGCGGTGATCGCCACCCGCGGCGGCGCGGTCTTCACCGACGGCGCCCGCCCCACCGCCTTCGACGGCAGCCCCGCGTTCCTGCGCCGCGCCTGCGACGCCTCGCTCGCCCGGCTCGGCACCGACGTCATCGACCTCTACTACCTCGCCCGGCCCGACCCGTCCGTCCCGGTCGAGGAGACCGTCGGCGGCCTGGCCGCCCTGGTCGAGGCCGGGAAGGTCCGGCACATCGGGCTCTCCGAGGTCCCCGCCGGCCTGCTCCGCCGCGCGCACGCCGTCCACCCGGTGACCGCGCTGGAGAGCGAGTACTCCCTCTGGTCGCGCGGCCTGGAGGACGACGTCCTGCCCACCGCCCGCGAACTGGGCGTCGGCCTGGTCGCCCACAGCCCGCTCGGCCGCGGCTTCCTGGCCGGCACGCTCTCCTCCGCCGACCAGCTCGGACCGGCCGACTACCGCCGCCGCCAGGAGCGCTTCGCCACCGGCAACCTGGCCCGCGACCACGCCCGGCTCGAACCGGCCCGCGCGATCGCGCGGCGCCACGGCGTCCCGCTCGCCACCCTCGCCCTGGCCTGGCTGCTCGCCCAGGACCCGCACCTCGTCCCGATCCCCGGCAGCCGCAGCGACGAGCACCTGCGGCAGAACGCCACCGCGTGCGACCTGAGCCTGGACCGCACCGAACTCGACACGCTCGCAGCTGTTCTGACGGTTCGACCGAACGCGTCCTGACCCGAGGGTTCCGGCCCGGCCAGGACGGCCGGCACGCACCGGCCCGGACGAGGCCGGACCCGCCCGACCCCTGGGAGCGCCCCATGCCCCTGTCTCCGTCCCCGGCCCCCGGCCCGGCCGCCCAGGCCTCGCGGGAGGCGGCACCGGACACCCCGGATACCCCGGGTGCCCCGGACGCCCCGGACATCCCGGCCACCCCGGACATCCCGACCGCCCCCGCCGCGGTGCGGCTCGCCGGCCCGCCCTGGGACCTCACCGTCGAACCCGGCACCACCGTGGCCCTGTTCGGCCCCCGCGCCGACGTCACCGCCCTGTTCGACCGGCTGCTCGGACTGCGCCCGGCCGCCGGCCTGAGCGTCCTCGGCCTGCCGCCCGCCGAGGCCGTCCGCACCGCGGCCGCCGCCGGGCTGCCGGCCGGCGGCGGACTGCCCGCGGGCCACACCGTCGCCCAGGTGCTGGCGGTGGCCGGCCGGCTCGGCCCCCGCCCCGCCGACCGCACCGACCTGGCCACCCGCTGCGGCATCGGCGAACTGTCGCGCGTACGCACCGAAGGGCTCCCGGCGGGCGGCAGGGCCCTGGTCCGGCTCGCCGTCGCCCTCGCCCACACGCCCGAGCTGCTGGTGCTCGACCACCCGACCGAAGGGCTCCACGCCGACGACGCGGCCGCGTTCTGGGACGTCGTCCGCGCCCACCGGGGCGAGGACCGCACCGTCCTGCTCGCCGTCGACGACCCGACCGAGGCCGAACGCGTCGCCGACCGGGTCCTGGTGCTCGGCCCGGACGCCGTCCTCGCCGACGCCGCCCCCGGCGAGCTCGCCGCCCGGGTCGAGGGCCGGCTCGTCGCCTTCGAGTCCCCGGACGCCGCGCTCGCCGCGCTGCGGGAGCTCCCCGGCGTGGCCGCCGCCACCGGCACCGCCGGGCAGGAGTTCCGGCTGCTCAGCACCGACTCCGACAGCACCGTGGCCGCCCTGCACACCGCCGGCCTCCGGCCCGCCCGGCTGCGGATCGCCGCCCCCGGCCTGGCCGAGGCGCTCGCCCCGCTGCTGCCCGCCGACCCCGAGGAGACCCCCCGATGACGCTGCTGTACCGGCTGGAGCTCCTGCGGCTGCTCCGCGACCCGACGATGCTGATCTCCATCCTGGTCTCGCCGGTGGTCACCTGCGCCCTGCTCGCCGACGAACTGGTCCGGCAGCCGCCCGACGGCCTCGGCTCCAGGGCCTACGTGCTGGTGTCGATGGCCGCCACCGGCGTGGTCTTCGCCGGACTGTCCGGCACCGCCACCGCCATCGCCAAGGACCGCGGCAGCGGCTGGTACCGCCAGTTGGCCGCCGGCCCGTCCGGCGCGCGCGGCTACCTCGCCATGCGGCTGCTCACCGTCGTCCCGCTCTGCCTGCTCTCGGCCACCGGCGTACTGCTCGTCGGCAGCCGGCTGGACTCCGTCACCATCAGCGGCGCGCACCTGGCCGCCACCGTGCTCGTGCTCTGGGCCGGCTCGGCCGTCTACTGCCTGTTCGGCTGCGCCTGCGGCCTCCTGCTGACCGAGAAGACCGTCGGCCTGCCGGTGCTGGTCGGCGTCTGGGGCTTCAACATCCTCGGCGGGCTGCTCTGGCCGGTCGACACCTTCCCCGGCTGGCTGCGGCTCCCCGCCGAGCTGACGCCCACCTACCACCTCGGCGAGCTGGCCCACCAGGCCCAGCTCGGCGAGACCCCGGGGGCCGTCCACCTCGCCGCCCTCACCGGCTACACGGCGCTCGGCACGGTCCTGCTCGTGCTCGCCCACCGGCGTTCGCGCGCCCGGATCTGACCCCGCACCGCATCACCCGCCGAGGAGGCACCCGACGTGACCGAGCCCTACCAGCGCGCCGACACCATCCACGGACTGTTCGCGTGGAGCGTGCGCCACCACCCCGACCGCACCGCCCTGATCCACGCCGGCCGGCACATCGGCTACGCCCGGCTCGACCGGCTGTCCGACCACTACGCGCACGAGCTGGAGGCCCGCGGCATCGGCCCCGGCGACCACGTCGGCCTCAGCCTGCCCCGCACCCCGACCACCGTCGCGCTACTCCTGGCCGTCCTCAAACGCGGCGCCGCCTACGCCGCCTTCGACCCCGCGTGGCCCCACCGGCGGCGCGGCGAGCTGCTCGACCGCCTGGACGCCCGGCTCCACCTCACCACCCCGGACGACACCCACCCCTGGCCCGTCCCCACCTGGGCGCCCCTGCCGCCCCGGGGCCGCCTGCACACCCACACCGCCCCCGCCGTCCCCGGCGACGCGCCCGCCGCCGTCTGCTTCACCTCGGGTTCCACCGGCACCCCCAAGGGCGTCGTCCTCCCCCACCACGGCACCGCCCGCCTCTACGACCACTGCGCCTTCGCCCCGTACGACAGCACCACGGTGATCCCCCAGCTGTTCCCGCTCCAGTGGGACGGGCCGATCCTCGACCTGTGGGGCCCGCTGCTCTGCGGCGGCACCTCGGTGCTGACCGACGACATCATGCAGCCGCAGCTGCTGCGCACCCTGGTCGCGGACCACGGCGTCAACATGGCGGTGCTGCCCACCGCCGTCTTCAACGTGGTGGTGGACGAGGACGTCGACGCGTTCGAGGGGATCCGCTGGGTGCTCACCGGGAGCGAGACCGTCTCGGTCGAACACATCCGCCGCCTGCTCGACCGGTTCCCGGACATCGAGGTGTCCAACGGCTACGGGCCGGTGGAGTCGACCGCCCTGGTCTCGGCGCACCGGATCACCCCGGCGGACCTCGACGACCCGACCGGCATCCCGATCGGCGTGCCCCTCACCAACAGCGCCGTCCACATCCTCGACGGCGACCGCCCCGTCCCACCCGGCACCACCGGCGAGATCTGCCTCTCCGGGCACGGCCTCGCCCACGGCTACCTCGACAACCCCGACCTCACCGAGGAGAAGTTCACCACCCTCACCCTCGACGGCCGGCCCACCCGGGTCTACCGCACCGGCGACCTCGGCCACCGCGGCCCCGACGGGACCCTCCACTACGGCGGCCGCAACGACCGCCAGGTCAAGATCCGCGGACACCGGATCGAACCCGGCGAGATCGAACAGGCCACCCACCGGATCCCGGGCATCCACCGCGCCGCCGTCACCCCGGTCACCGACGCCCAGGGCCGGCCCGCCGACCTCGTCCTGCACTACGTCACCGACCCCGACCTGCCGGTCGGCCCCGACACCGTCAGGGCCGCCCTCACCGACCGGCTCCCCGGCTACCTCGTCCCCCGCCACATCCGGCGCCTCCCCACCCTCCCGCTCACCCGCAACGGGAAGGTCGACCACCGGGCCCTCGCCGCCCACCACCCCGCGCCCGGGAACCCTGCCTCGGGCGGCGCCGGTTCGGGGGGCGCCACTTCGGGTGGCGCCGCCGCCCCGGGGGACACCCCCGCCGAGGACCCGGCGGACACCCCCCGCACCACCCTCGACCGGATCACCCACGCCTTCGCCCGGCTCACCCCCGACGCCGCCGGGAACAGCGACGCGGACTTCTTCGCCCTCGGCGGGAACAGCCTCGACGCCGCCCGGCTCGCCAACCGCCTCACCCGGCTCCTCGACCACCCCGTCCCGGTGTCCCAGATCTACCGCACCCCCACCCCCGCCGGCCTCCACCACTGGCTCGGCACCCGGAGCCCCGCCGCTCCCCCGGAGCAGCCCCCGGCCGACGCGTCCCCGGCCGGCATCCCGCTCGCCACCGGCCAGGCCACCTTCGCCCACGCCACCCCCACCACCGTCTGCCTCCTCACCTGGCGGATCACCGGCCCCCTCGACACCGCTGCCCTCACCCTGGCCCTCACCGACGTCCACCACCGCCACCAGACCCTCCACGCCCGGTACCACCCCACCGAGCCGCCCACCGCCACCGTCCCCGACCACCCCGCCGCCCCCGACCTCCGGCACCTCCCGGCCACCGGCCCCGACGAGGCCCTCGCCGCCACCGACCGCCACCTCCGCCGGCCCCTCGCCCCCGCCACCGGCCGCAACTGGCGCGCCGCCCTCACCCGGACCGGCCCCGACACCCACCTCCTCGGCCTCGGCATCCACCACATCGCCTTCGACGGATGGTCCGAGACCGTCCTCGTCGACGACCTCGGCACCGCCTACCGGGCCCGCCTCGACGGCACCCCGCCCGCCTGGCCGGGGCCCGCCCCCACCCTCGACCTGATCCACCGCGAACAGACCGCCCACACCCCCGACCTCGCCCCCCAGCGGAGCTACTGGCGCGACCGGCTCCGCACCCTCCCCAAGCTCCGGCTCCCCGGCGTCCCCGCCGCCCCGCTCGCCCCGACCGGCCCCACCCACGGCACCGAGCACGCCATGCCCGAGCGCCTCCTCCACGCCTGGGACACCTCCGGCCGCACCGCGTTCGCCCAGCACATCGCCGTCTACACCGAGGTCCTCCACCGCCTCACCGGCCAGACCGACATCGGCATCGTCACCCCCGTCGCCAAGCGCGGACTGCACCACCTCGACCGCGCCGTCACCAGCCGGATCAACCCCCTCGTCCTGCGCACCGCCCCCCGCCGGGACCCGGCCCCCGTCATCAACGAGGCCCTCGCCCACCAGGACCTCCCCTTCACCGAGACCATCGGCGAACTCGGCCGGGCCCGGCCCGACGTCCACAACCTGATCACCCTGCCGCTCTTCCTCCTCCAGGACTTCGAGCGCGCGGCCCTCGCGCTCGCCGGCTGCTCGGTCGAGCTCGCCGAGGACCGCCTCGCCCAGGACCAGGGCACCCCGCTGGCGGTGGAGGCCTTCCGCCACCCGGCCGGGCGGCTCCGGGTGACGGTACGGACCGACGTCCTGCCCGCCGCCTTCGCCGACACCGTCGCCGAGCTCTACCTCGCCACCCTCGCGGCCGGCCCGGAAGCCCTCCTCGGCGGTTGACCGGAAGCCGCCCGCACCGGGCGGACAACGACGGGGCGGCCCGGACCATCTCGGTCCGGGCCGCCCCGTCTGCCGTTCCGCCCGCTCACGCGCCCGGTTCGACCTCCAGCAGCCAGATCCAGGTCGACGGGGCGCCGAACCGCTCGCGCCGCCGGACCCGCAGGCCCCCCGCCGCGAAGGCCGCCTCGTACGCGTCCCGGCTGAGCAGCGGCGTGTCCATGAACGCGTGCATCAGCTCGAACTCCAGCGAGAAGGCCGGCAGCGGCCCCTCGTGCCGCTCCCAGGACTGCGCGTTGGTGTCCGCGAGCAGGAAGTAGCGCGCGTCCGGGAAGGCCCGGCGCAGCGCGCGCACCATCCCGGCCGGCTCCCCGGCGGCGGCGAACAGGTCGTGCAGCAGCAGGAAGCTGCCGACCAGGTCGATCCCCGGGAAGACCGGCCGCTCCGCGCCGAACAGCACGTCCCCGCAGACGACCTCCAGGGAGCCGGCCAGCCCGGCCTCGGCGACCCGCTTCCCGGCTATCGCGCAGGCCGCCTCGCTGATGTCGATGCCGACCCCGCGCCGCGGCTCGGGCCGGTCGCCGGCCAGCCGGATCAGCCGGGTGCCGTCCCCGCAGCCCAGGTCGGCGACGTCGCCGTAGTCGAGCCCCTCCAGCATCCGCCGCTCGACCGGCAGCATCAGCTCGGAGCCGACCTCGCCGGCGCCCCGGGCGATCCGCCCCTCGTCCCGGCGGACGTCCCGCCCGTACAGCGCCCGGCCGGTCGCCAGGTCCGCCAGCGAGGACATCATCGACCCGTAGCCGCCGACGCCCCACATCAGGAACCCGCGGTGGCGGATCAGTTCGCGCCCGGCGGTGGTCAGGAAGACCGCCCCGTCGCGCAGTTCGACGTAGCCGAGCAGCGCGACGGTGTTCAGCAGGGCGCGGATCCGCGACTCGGCGGCGTCGGCGGCCACCGCCAGGTCGGCGACCGTGCGGGGCTCCTCGTCGAGCGCCGTCCACACCCCCAACTCGGCCAGGGCGAAGGCGGCCTGGGCGCCGATGTAGCCGTTGAACAGGCTCGGGAACTCCATCGGCGCGAAGGTCGGCGCCGCCTTCTCCCAGTGCGGGCCCGGCGCGTGCTCCCTCCCGGCCGGCACCGCCAGGACGGCCGCCAGCGCGGCGCAGCAGCGGTCGACCTGCTCGGGGGTGCCGACGGTCACCCGCAGCCGCCCGGGCAGCCCGAAGGCCGCCAGGTCGCGGACCAGGATCCCGTGCTCGTCCGCCAGCCGCGCCGCGACCGTGCCGGAGTCCTCGCCGACCTCGACCAGGACGAAGTTGGTGACCGAGGGGACGTACCGGATGCCCAGCGCGTCCAGCCCCGCGTAGAACCGCTGCCGGGCCTCCCGGGTGCGGTCGCGCACGGAGGCGAGGAAGTCCGGGTCGTCCAGCGCGGCGACGGCCGCCCGCTGGGCGAGCCGGTTGACGGCGAAGGGCAGCGCCTGCCGGGTCCGCCAGAGCCGGGCGATCAGGTCCGCCCGGCCGACCGCGTAGCCGACCCGCAGCGCCGCCAGCCCCCAGGCCTTGGAGAAGGTCCGCAGCACCACGACCGGTCGGCCCGCGCGGACCGCGTCCAGCGCGTGGCCGTGCTCCGGGCCGGCGAAGTCCAGGTAGGCCTCGTCGAACACGGCGACGGTACCGGCCGCCTCGGCCGCGGCGATGATCCGCTCGACCCCGTCCCGGTCCAGCAGGGTGCCGGTGGGGTTGAGCGGGTTGCAGACGAAGGCCGCGCCGGTCCGCTCGTCGATCGCGGCGGCGACGGCCCCGGCCGGGGCCCGGTAGGCCTCCAGCGGCACCTCGGTGACCGGGGCCCCGGCGACCGCGGCGGCGCTGCGGTAGCCCGGGAAACTCGTGGCGGTGACCACGGCGCCGCGCTCCGGCCCGAGGAAGGTCAGCGCGGCGAGCAGCACCAGTTCGTCGGTGCCGTTGCCCACCGCGACCTCGGCCGGCGTCAGCCCGACGTGCCGGGCGATCCGGGCCCGCAGCTCGGCGCACTCGCT
Source organism: Kitasatospora sp. NPDC056446 (assembly GCF_042796115.1). Taxonomy (NCBI): domain Bacteria; kingdom Bacillati; phylum Actinomycetota; class Actinomycetes; order Kitasatosporales; family Streptomycetaceae; genus Kitasatospora; species Kitasatospora sp. NPDC056446. The sequence goes on from NZ_JBHTRF010000002.1 coordinate 44,460, forward strand.
CTCCGGGTAGACGGAGCAGCGCTCGTCCAGCTCGGCCCGGGCCGCCGCGACCGCCCCGGGCGGCCCGCCGTACGGGGTCTCGTTGAGGTGCAGGCGCAGCAGGTCCGCCGATGCCGGCGCGTCGCTGTTGTACGACCGGATCACCGGGGTGGACGGCTGGGCGGTCATCGTTCCTCCTTCTCGCCCGGCTCGGGGCTGTGGACGAAGAGGCCGAAGCAGAAGCTGCCGGGCACGGCCCTGCGGGTGACGAAGCGGTGCCGCTTGCCGGCCGGCACGTACAGCGCGGCCGGGGCGGTCAGCAGGAACTCCTCGTCCTCGACCTCGACGGAGATCTCCGCGTCGCCCGGGTTGGGCGCGAACAGCAGGTAGACCTCCGGGACGCCGTGGACATGGGTCTCGGCGACGGGCTGGTCCACCAGGGAGCTGATCTCGGCGCCGGCCAGCTCGACGGGCAGGCCGCCGAACATCTCCCGGGTGAGGATGAACGGCACCGGCCGGTGGTGGCCCACCACCTCGCGCAGCAGCGGCAGCCGGTCCTGGACCTCGACGGTCAGGGGAGCGGTCATCGGTTCGTCTCCGTTTCCGTTTCCGTACGGTTCGCGGTCGTCGTGGGCTCCCACCAGTCGCGGTTCTCGCGGTACCACGCGACGACCTCCTCGAGGCCCTGCTCGAAGTCGACCCGCGGCCGGTAGCCGAGCTCCTCGCGGATCCGGCTGTCGTCCACCGAGTAGCGCAGGTCGTGGGCCTTGCGGTCGGGCACCTGCCGGATCCGCTCCGGGCCGGCGCCGCACAGCTCCAGGAGCCGTTCGGTGAGCTCGCGGTTGGTCAGCGCGGTGCCGCCGCCGATGTTGTAGATCCGGCCCGCCCGGCCGCCGGCCAGCACCGCGTGCAGGGCCCGGCAGTGGTCCGAGACGTGCAGCCACTCGCGGACGTTTCCGCCGTCGCCGTACAGCGGCACCGTGCCACCGTCGATCAGGCTGGTCACGAACCGCGGGATGACCTTCTCGGCGTACTGGTACGGGCCGTAATTGTTGGCGCAGCGGGTGATGCTCAGGTCGAGCCCGTGGGTGCGCCAGTAGCTGCGGGCGACCAGGTCCGAGGCGGCCTTGGACGCCGCGTAGGGCGAGTTGGGCAGCAGCGGCTGGTCCTCGTCCCAGGAGCCCTCGGCGATGGAGCCGTACACCTCGTCGGTGGAGACGTGCACCACTCGCGGGACCCGCGCCTCGACGCAGCGGTCCAGCAGGTTCTGGGTGCCCATCACATTGGTGCGGAAGAAGGGCTCGGCGCCGGCGACCGAGCGGTCCACGTGCGACTCGGCGGCGAAGTGCACCACCGCGTCGTGCCCGGGGAGCACCTCGGCGAGCGCGTCCCGGTCGCAGACGTCGGCGGTGACCACCGTCAGCCGGGGGTCCCCGACCGGCAGGTTGGCGAGGTTGCCCGCGTAGGTGAGCTTGTCCAGCGCGGTGACCCGCGCGCCCTCGTGGCCCGGGTACTCGTCGGCGAGCAGCGAGCGCACGTAGTGGGAGCCGATGAAGCCGGCCGCACCGGTGACCAGGATCCTCATGCGCCGACCTCCATCCGGGTGTGGTCGCCGACGACCAGGCGGTTGACGCCCGGCTCGCTGGGCCGCTGGGTGATCTGCGCGGCCTTGCCGATCAGCGACTCGCGGATCCCGGTGACCCCGTCCACCTCGACCCCGTCGAGCGTGATGGAGTCCTCGATGCCCGCCCGGCGGAGCACACAGCGCTCGCCGAGGGCGGTGTACGGCCCGACCCGGCTGTCCTCGATCACCGTCCCGGCACCGATCACCGCCGGGCCGACCACGTGCGAGCGGATCAGCCGCACGCCCGGCCCGATCCGGACCGGTCCCGTGACGGTGCTCTCGCCGTCCAGCACCCCGGCCTCCAACTCACTCGGTTCTTCGGCGAGTTCACCGGCGAGTTCGTCGAGCAGGACCCGGTTGGAGTCGAGGATGCCCTCGACCCGGCCGGTGTCCTTCCAGAAGCCGTCGTGCACGCTGGCCCGCACCTCCTGACCGTCGTCGAGCAGCCACTGGATCGCGTCGGTGATCTCCCACTCGTTGCGCCAGCTGAGCGGGATCTCCCGGACGGCCCGGTGCACCGCCGGGGTGAAGAAGTAGACCCCGACCATCGCCAGGTCGCTGCGCGGCCGCGCGGGCTTCTCCTCCACCCGCAGCACCACGCCCCCGGCGTCGACCTCGGCGACCCCCGACTCGCTCGGGTTGGGCACCTTGGTCACCACCAGCTGGGCGGCCGGCCGGTGGGTCAGGAACGGCTCCATCAACGCGCCGAGGTCGGCGTCCAGCACGTTGTCGCCGAGGTACATCACGAAGTCGTCCTCGGCCAGGAACTCGCGGGCGATCAGCACGCAGTGGGCCAGTCCGAACGGGGCCTCCTGCTGGATGTAGGTGAGACGGACCCCGAGCTGCGAGCCGTCGCCCAGGGCGGCCTCGATCTCCTTGGCCCGCTCACCGACGACGATGCCGATGTCGGTGATCCCCGCGTCCCGGATCCGGTCGAGGCAGTGGACCAACACCGGCTTTCCGGCGATCGGGACGAGCTGCTTCGGCATGGAGTGGGTCAGCGGACGCAGCCGTGTCCCCATCCCGCCCGACAGTACAAGCGCTTTCAATCTGTTCCCCTGCGTGGTCGGGAGCCGGTGCGGTCGCGGCTCGGCCCTGCGCGGTGTCTTTACCTGCGACTGCAGGCTAGGCAGGGCTTGTCGGGCCCCCCGGGGAGTCCTGGTGGAATCCGGCTGGAGCAGCCGGCACGGTGGCGCCACGGGGCGCGGACACGCGCGAGGGCGGCCCCGCCGCACCGGCGGGACCGCCCTCGCACCGCACCCCGGCACCGGTTCCCCGGGCCGGGCACGCCGACTTCCTTCCACCGGCTACGGCTTGCCGCCTGCCATACGGCAACTACCGCTTGCCGAGCGGAACATGGCCACTACCGCTTGATCAGGCCGTGCTCGTAGCCGGTCGCGTCGATCGAGTCCCAGTCGATGGCGACCGCGGGGGTCTTCGCGGCGGCGATCTCCTCCAGCACCGGGACCAGTCGGGCCGGGGTCGGCCGCTCGGCGAGCTCCGCCGCCAACTTCTCGGCGCCGCGCCGGTAGGACTCGTCGCCCAAAAGCGCGTCCACGTGCTCCCGGATCAGCTCCACGGTGGCCTTCTTCCCGAGCATGTGGATGCCCGCGCCGGCCGCCGCCACCCGCTGCCCGTTGGCGTGCTGCTCCTCCTCGAACGGGATCGCCAGCTGCGGCACCCCCGCCACCACGGCGCTCATCACCGAGCCGGCGCCGCCGTGGTGGACCACCGCGTCGCAGGTGGGCAGCAGCATGTTGATCGGGAACTGCTCCAGGATCCGGGCGTTGGCGGGCAGTTCGCCGACGTACTCCCGGTCCTTGGGGTTGATCGCGACGACCACCTCGGCGTCGAGGTCGGCGAGCGCCTCCAGGACCTTGGGCACCAGGAAGGCCTCCGGCCCGAACCGGCTGAGCGTGTGCCCCCAGACCACGCAGATCCGCCGCTTCTCCGGCTTCTCGTACACCCACACCGGCGCCTCGCCCGGCCCGTTGTACGGCACGTAGCGCATCGGCAGCCGCTCGGCGGTGGTGGGCGGGGCGATGGACTCCGGGCAGGGGTCGATGACGTGGGTGACCAGCTCACGGCCCTTGCCCTTGACGCCCAGCGCCCGCAGGATGCCGTTGTTGTACTCCGGCACGATGTCCACCCGCGGGTCCGTCTCCGCGGTGCCCACCGGGCCCCACAGGTGGAGCACCGACGGCAGCCGGTGGACCACCGCGGTGAACGGGCCCTCGGCGCTCATCATGTCGTGGACCACCAGGTCGGGCGCGAACGTGGTGGTGTAGATGATCACCCGCTCCATCTTGCGCAGCCAGGCCTGGCCCCACTCGTTCTCGTACTTCTTCTTGTACGTGGGCCAGTCGAACTCGTCCGGGGAGGCCATCCGCTCGCCGGTCACCGGGTGCAGCAGCGGCAGGCCGTTGTCCCGCGCGACACCCCGGATCACCCGCTGCTGGTGGAACAGCCGGGCCCAGAACAGCGGGTTGTCGTGGTCGTCGAGGATCGGAGCGGGCACCAGGCCCGCGCCGCGGACCCAGTCCGCCGAGGCCGGGGTGCACATCACCCGCACCTCATGACCCGCCGCTTGCAGGGCCCACCCCAGCGGCACCATGGGGTAGAAGTGCCCGGCCCAGGGCGAGATCGTGAACAGAACCTTCATCGTGATGGCCTCCAAGGCAGGGCAGTTGGCCCCGCCACTCCACCGCACGCGCGGGCAGAGTCCCTCGAACGCGGCTCAAGTCCTGTTGGAGCGGGGCGGACCAGCCGTTCTCCACCTGTCTTCCAACGCCGTCGGGGACAACTCCAGTGACCGAGCCACGCCGAGGAAGGACCCCCACCCGATGCGCTACGACGACTTGTACCTCGCCGGAACGGGCGTCTGGCTGCCAGACCTGATGCCCGTCGGGCAGGCGGTCGCGGACGGCCTGCTCGACGCCGAACGGGCCAGGGACCGGGAGTTCCTCTCCGTCGCGGTGGCCGGCGAGGAGCACGCACCCCCGTGGATGGCCGCCCGGGCCGCCCGGACCGCCCTCGACCGGGCCGGCACCGCCCCGGAGGACGTCGCCGTCCTGCTGCACTGCACCAACTGGTGGCAGGGGCTCGACGTCTGGGCCTCCGCGAGCCACGTCGCCCAGGAGGCCGGCCTGCGCCACACCCCCGCCTTCGAGGTCGTCCAGCGCTGCAACGCCGGGCTCGGCGCCCTGGAACTCGCCGCCAACCGGCTCACCGCCGCCCCCGGCTCCGCAACCGCCGCCGTGGTGACCACCGGCGACCGGATGGCCGCCCCCCGGATCGACCGCTGGAACACCCTCGGCATCTCCTTCTACGGCGACGCGGGCACCGCCGTGGTGCTCTCCCGCACCGGGGGCTTCGCCCGCCTGGTCGCCTCCTACACCGTCGCGGACAACTCCCTCGAAGCCCTCGGCCGCGGCACCGAGGAACTCACCACCCAACCCCCCGCCCCCGGCCCCCGCGTCGACCTGGAGGACCGCGCCCGCACCCGGGTCTCCCTCGACCTCCCCGACGCCGGCCGCCGCCTCGCCACCGCCCTCAACGACACCCTCGACGGCATCCTCGCGGAATCCGGCCTCGGCATGGCCGACATCGCCCGGGTCGTCATCCCCCACACCCGCCAGGGCTCCGGCCGCCACGAACTCCACGACCTCCTCGGCGTCCCCGAGGAAGCCACCACCTGGGCCTACGGCGCCACCGTCGGCCACCTCACCAGCGGCGACCAGTTCGCCGGCCTCGACCACCTGCTCCACACCGGCGCCCTCACCCCCGGCGACCACGTCCTCCTCTGGGGCGGCGGCGCCGGCTACACCTGCACCGCCTTCGTCATCCGGATCCTCCCCACCTGACCCCACCCACCCCGAAGGCCCGAGCCGGACACCGCCCGCCCCGGGCCTTCACCCCATCCCCTGAAGCTAGTCCCGGCCGAGCGGCCTCGGGTCGTACCCATAGACCTTGTTCTTGCAGGCCCCGTCCTCTGGGTAGTTGTCCTCGCACCACTTGGCGACCTCGCCCAGGCACTCACTCTGGGCTGTCATGCCGAGCGTGTTCTGCACATCAGTCTGTGCACAAGCAGGTGGGTGATCACTGGTGGCGAAGACCCCGGCAGTGATCCCACCGGCGATGAGGAACGCTCCGGCCACGGCAGCGGCTATTCGCTGGGCGGGGGTCATCCTGGCTATGACGCGACGTGGGACAGCAGGCATGCGGCGAAGCATAGGGCTGCCTCAGGGGATGGGGTGCGTGTTGGGGATGAGTCGGGGCCCGCCGGCAACAGAGCTACCGGCCCCCTGGCCTTCGATCCGGAGCAGCGCGCCGGCCATCTGATCCGACCGCTCTCCGAGGTTCAGGGGTGCTCGGCATCGGTGGAGGGCGGAGCCTCAGCCGCTGGAGTGACCTCGCTGGGGCCACTGACAGACTGCTTCATCATGCTGAGCAGTCGGGAAGCTTCTGCAAGTCCATGCTTATGGACCAGCATTAAGTACGTTACGAGAAAGAACGTTGGCAGACTACCCACGAGCACGCCGACGGTCGACAGGTCAATACTGGTTCCAGCGAAGCAAAGAGCTATGACAAGCAGCGCCGACTTCACGCAAGCTCGCACGAGGTACCGCCCCGCGAGTCGATCAGGATCGGGCTCGAAGTCAGGAAGCTCTTGGTCATCAAGAAGCCGCGTGAAGCTGCCGGCCGCCAGATTACTGATGACCTGCGCAACGTGAAGTCCAAGGGTTCGGGCCGCCCCTCGCCGCTCAGTGGCCAGGCCGGCCGCATCCGTCTCCAGCACTGCGAATACACGCGCAGCATGGTCACCCAGCTGTTCCCGGATATCGCCTACATGCCCGAACTCCTTGGCTACGTCGCCCGGCAGTTGCCAGAACCCCTGGCGAAGGCCGGTGGTCTTGCCGGCGAGCTTCGCTGCGTCGACGTAGCCACTCCCCTGCCTGGCTGCCACGGCGGCGGCCATGGCCAGAAGGTCGAGGAGGGGATACAGCAGCTCGTGGCCCTTGGCGATGTAATCACCTTTCCACGCGGAGCTGATCCAGATGAACAGAAGCGTAGAGCCCATCAACGTGAAAAATGCGAATGGGGTGCCCAGGTCGTAGTAGGCAAACACAGACGAGCACTCGGCCGGAGAGAGGGAAAGGCGACCGCCAGGGGTGCACGCGGGCTTGTGGAGTACTGCACCAAAAATGGCCATCGCGCCGAACAGGTACCCGATACGACGAATCCGACGAAGGAATGTCCATCTCTCGTAGCGGAGAGCCTCGCGAATCATCTGGGCATCGAACGGAGCACCCAGCTCGGCTGCGGCCGTCGCAGCACGAGCGAGCTTCTTCTCCACGTGGCGCTGGTGCAGGTTAAGCATCGGGTTCCGCCAAGCCGGCGTCGCGCTGGTGAGCAAAATCCCCCCTTGTGTCACAGGCGGAGAGAAGCCTACGGCCAAGGCGTGACAGAAAGCCGTGGAACCTGTAAATCCGGGTGACTGAGACGCTCTGCCGGACCCAAGGGGTGCGCTGATTCTCGGCGAACAGTGGCGTATGAAAGCAGAACCGAGACCGCCGAGGCACTGAAACCTCAGACCAGGGCGTCCGCGATGAGCCGCATCGAGCCCACGACCATCACGGCCCCGGCAGCGGCCGTCTTGGCATCCTTACCTGGTGAGCACCGAGAGCAGCCTGGAAGCGACCCGGCGGATGAGCAACGCGCTCTGACCCCAACGGAGCCCGCGCGCGACGGCGGCGACGGGTGCAGTAACAGCAAAAGCCCCAGGTCACGGCGAGTGAGTCCTGGGGCTTCCACAGAGCCGCCTGCGGGATTCGAACCCGCGACCTACGCATTACGAGTGGGATCAGTGACGTGCCCATCCGTCCCAGCGAGCGGCCCACAGTCCCAGTTTTGCCTGATCAGAGCGCCTCTGAGCGTGCCAGTGAGTCCCAAGCGGTGCCACCCGTCCCACGGGCACCCGAACGTCCCGGGCACTTTGTGGGCACCCCTGGCCCGATGAGAGTCATCCACTCCAGCTTCGACGAGGCCGGACTACGATTGTCACTCTCAGCGACTATCTCCGGCGACATGCCGACCCCCTTGTCAGGACCGTCCCCCCGCGAAGCCCAACGGACGAACGTGCACCTCCAGGCCCAGGCCGGCTGCCCGCTGGCTGAAGTTGTACCTTCCGTTGGCCGAGGCGAGGGCGTCATGAAGGGCTCGATTTTCCATACCTGCCATTGCCGGAACTCGCGAACCGGCATCCCCTACCCAGCCGCCTCGCCATGCCCGAGGCTGCGCAACCCGAAGCACGGCCAGTGGTCGGTGCGTCAGGAACTCGTTGCGGACACCAACGGCAGGCGTCGCCAGTTCCGACGCACCGGCTTCACCAACGCGCAAGACGCCCGGCGGGAGCTGCTTCTTGTCCAAACACTGCTCGCATCCGCGGACGAAGATGACCCGAAAGACTGCCGGCGCATCAGTGACATGATCATGCTCTGCGCTAAGGAGCGCTCCGCCCTCCCCGACGTCGAAACCACGTCCCGCCTTCTCAAGGCCGGCCACAGCCTGACCACCCGGACAACGGTCAACGAGTAGCTGGACACCTGGCTCAAGGGCAAGAAGGCGCTGCGGGCGACCGGAGCCGCACGCTACGAAGTAGACATCCGCTGTCATCTCCGGCCACACATCGGTCAGATCCGCCTCGACCGACTGCGCGTGGATAACCTTGATGCGATGTTCGAGGAAATCGCGGCAACCAACGTCGAGATCCTTGAGCAGAACTACCAGCGGCGGCAGTCCCTGGAGGATCTCCGATCGATTCGCGGACGGGCCGCTCGGCGCACCGCACGTGCGGCCATCGCCGCGATGCCGCCCTTCCGTCGCGTCACCGGCCTGGCTACCCAGCACCACATCAAGGCCACACTACGTGCCGCTCTCAACACGGCCATCGCCCGGCAGTTGATCACGTTCAACCCCGCCGCCTACGTCGAACTGGAGACCGCTCCGAAACCGACGGCCCTGGTGTGGACCGCGGCCCGCATCGCCGAGTGGAAGCACACCGGCAAAAAGCCCTCGCCAGTCATGGTCTGGACCCCCACCCAAACCGGTCTCTTCCTCGACCACGTCGCCGAGCACCGGCTCTACGCCCTGTGGCACCTGTACTGCTTCCGCGGCCCCCGCCGTGGCGAGGGCCTGGGTGTCCGATGGATGGACTTCGACAGGGACGCCCACTCCCTGACGGTGGAGACCCAGCTCGTCCAGCTCGGCTGGGACGTCCTCGAAGGGGAGCCAAAGACGGCGAGCGGCGTTCGGCTGGTCGCGCTCGACCTCGACACCACCGACGCCCTACTCCGTCACGAGGCGCTGCAGAAGGCAGAGCGCCTCCGCTTCGGACCCGGCTGGGTCGCCACCGGACGGATCTTCGTAGAGGAGGACGGGACCTGGCTGCACCCCGCCAAGGTCAGCAGCCTGTTGGCCCGCCTGGTCGAAGAGGCCGGCCTTCCTCCTGTCCGGCTGCACGACCTACGCCACCTCGCCGCCACCCTCGCACTGCTTGCCGGCGTGGACATCCGCGTCGTGTCGGAGATGCTCGGCCACCGCGACTCCTCCATCACCCGCGACATCTACCAGACCGTGCTTGATGACCTCGCACGCGAAGCAGCAGAAGCCGTCGTGAGCCTCGTTCCCAGCAGGTCTCGGCTATGCCTCTCACACACCGCACCGGGCACAGAGCGTGGCTCGGCAGATCTCCACGCATTAGTCGTCATCGCTGCAGGCGCAATCTGCAACACAGCAGGAAGATCGCCATCCCGACGACAAGGCCCAGTACACAGCGTCCGCACGACCCACGTCGATGCTGTCAGCGGGCTCGAATCTGCTTGGCCACGCCGGTGGTGTTGTACCGGTAGCGGGCCATCTCCTCGGTCACCCCGTAGTGCTCGGCGATCTGTGCCGGCCCCCATTGGCGCCGGACCGCACTGAGCAGCAGGGGGCGGGGCAGCATCAGGGTTCCGCCGAAGGCGGTGGCCTGTTCCTCCTCGTCGGGGCGGCAGGTCCTGAAGGGCATGCCGCTGACTTCGCGGATCTCGGTGAGGTCGTGCTTGAGGACGAGGTGGGAAAGTTCGTGGGCCACATCGCTGGCTCTGCGGCCCGGGGTGCGGAGCGGGTTGGTGACGACGATGTTCCTGTCGGCGATCTGGAAGGTCGCGGCGGAGAAGGCGTAGGCCTGGACTCGTTCGAGGTCTTCGAGGCGGTCGCGGGTGACGAGCTTCTCGGCGCTGACGATCTTGACCTTGAGGTGGTCGGCGAGGTCGTCGACGTTCAGTGCGTCGGTGTCGCCGAGGTGGAGTTCGCGGCGCAGCCGGAGGGCTTCTCGTTCGGCGTTGGCCTTGAAGCCTCGGGGGAGGGTCACAGTTCTCCCGCCTCGACGAGTCGTTCGAGTTCGGTGTTCATGTCGGTGAGCAGGCCGGCGAGCCGCCGAGGGACGCCGGGGCGCAGTACCGAGGCGGCGCGGAGGTGGCAGGCGAGGGCGGGGGTGGCGGGGACCGCTTCTTTGGCGAGGGCGTCGTAGAGGTCTCGCAGGACGGAGCTGATCTTGTTCGCCGCGTCGCCGGTGAGGCGGGGGTCGGCGTGGAGGTGAGTGATGGCCTGGTCGAGGGGTGAGATCTGGCGGGTCACGGTTGGGGTGAAGAAGCGGCTCGGGGGGACGCCGAGCCAGGCGCAGAGGCGGGTGAAGGTGGCGAGGTCGGGCTGGGCTCCGGCTTCGACCCGGGTGAGGGTGCTGAAGCTGACGCCCGCCTCGGCGGCGGCCTGCCGAAGGGACAGGGGACCGCGGCGCTCCTTAAGGAGACGCCCGAGTTCGGCGATGTCGAACTGTTCGACGGCGTCCGGCCCGCTTGTTTCAAGGTCTGGAAGAGGGAGCTGGCTCCGGTCGGGGCTCATACGGGCAGCGTAGCGCGCAGCGGTACGGCATTGAAGCTTGACTGCATCAGTCCGGGGTGCTACTACTGAAATCACTACAGCAACAGTGACGCTTTACTGAATCAGCAGAGCGCTTCTCCGACAACCCTCGAACGTCCAAGGAGACCGGCATGCCCCAGCCCCAGCCGCACGAGATCAAGACCACGGTGACCTCCTCCCTCGCCGGGCACCCGTACCAGCACGACTACGCCCCGCGGGCGACCGCCGCGAGTGTCCTGTCCGACGCCATGGCCTCCTTCGGCTTCACCAGCGACGGCACCACCCGCTACTACCTGTTCCACGACGGGCACGAGGTCCCGCCCGAGACGACGGTGGGCGAGCTGGCCGGGCACGCCAAGGCCCTGCACCTGGGCCTGCGCACCGAGACCACCAACGGCTGAGGCCCGGGAGTCAGTCGTGGATCTCGAAAGCAGTCTGCGGCTGGCAGACGATGTCCAGGCGGTCGAGGAGTTCCTCGCCTCGGCCGCCGGCCGCCTCCACCACCGCGACCAGGACCCTGACAGCCTGTTCTGGGCCGAGATTCAGCCGAGCAACAGCGAGCGTGCGGCGTTCGTCGCCCGGATCGAGTGGACGGTCTACCCGCACCGGCCGCCCTCCCTCGTCTTCGTCGAGTCGGTCGGCGCCTACGCCCCCGGGGAGCCCAGCGTCTGGCCGGGGGCGAACGGCTACCGCTGCGGCGCCAACGACGTGTGCAAGCCGTTCACCGCCGAGGGACAGCAGCTCCACCCCGAGTGGGGCACCGGACCGCACGCTTGGCGCAGCACCGGCAACCCCTTCCTGTACGTGATGGAGAACGTGCAGGGCGACATCGACCGCGTTGACGGGAGGCGTGCCGGATGAGCGCCGATGCGAGGAGCCTGGTCCTGCCGACCGGCGCGGTCGACCCGGTGCTCCGGGAGATCCGGCGCCACGGACTGGCCGACCAAGAGACCGGTGCACTGCTGCTGACCGGGCCGTCGGAGATGGACGTCCTGGTCGTGGCGGTGGCCGACACGGCGGGGATCGTGCGGGGCCCGGGGCTCTTCAGGGTCAGCGCCGTCGCGTACGACCGGCTGTTCACCTTCGCCGAGGAGCGGTCCTACCGGACACGGGCGATGATCCACTCGCACCCCGAGGAGGCTTTCCTGTCGCGGACCGACCGCCTGTACTCGCTGCGGGTGCCGGGGTTCGTCAGCGCCGTCGTCCCGACCTACGCTGCACCGCCCGCCGACCCGGCGGCGTGGGGGTGGTGGCGCTTCGACCGGGACTGGGTTCCCAGCTCCGCCCCGGTCGTCGACGATGCGCTGCCCCCGGTGCTCACGGTGCTGTTCGACGAGGAGGGCGTCCGTGCGTACTGACTACAGCCGCAGCGTGCGCCTGGGCGGCCTGGCCGCCGGCGTGAACGAAACCACCCTGCGGGAGCGGATGGAGGGCAGCCCCGTCCATCTGACCGCCGATGGACGCCTGCCCGCAGTCGCCGAGACCCTCGAAGTACTGGTGGCCGACCTGCGCCGGTGGCCGGTACCTCTCAGCCTGGACCCCGGCCGCGGACCGAGGCGACTCAACGACACACTCGTCCGCCAACTGGTGGAGGCGGCGGCCGGGATCGACCCGGACCGGCCGCTTCGCATCGGCAAGGCCCCGAGCGAAGCGCCTCTGCGTCTGCATGTGGGCACCGAACCGTTGCCGGACGTTGCGGTGGCCGGTGCGCCGGACGGGCACGGGGCCCGCCTGCGGCACACCGGGCATGCCTTCCCCCGACTCAACGCGCCCGGCACCGGGCTGGGCGCGGTCCTCACTGCGGCAATGCTGGCGGGCGAGGCGTTCAAGGTCGTCGCCGGGCTGCCGGAGGGGAAGTTCCAGGTCACCCCGGTGGTGGACTTCTGTCCCGTTCTGCCCAGCGAGCAGCCCGGCACCGCCGTTGCCCCGCCGCCCGTGCTGGAGCGGGTGTTGCTGGGCGGTGGCGGTGCGATCGGCACCGGCATCACCCTGGTCCTGGACCTGCTGCGGGTCTCCGGCGAGCTGGCGGTAGTGGACAGGGAGGTCTTCGAGAAGCCGAACGTCACCTCCTACAGCATCGGCACCCTGGCCGACGCGGCCGCGCTCCTGCCGAAGGTGCGGCTGATCGCCGCGCGCTTGCGGCGGATCGAGGTGAACCCGTTCCACGGGACGATCCAGGACTCCATCGAGGCCGTCGACACCGGCACCCTGCCCTGGCCCCGAACCGTCCTCGGCGGACTGGACAGCATCGATGCACGGCACGACCTGCAACGCCTGCACGCCGACCTCACCCTGGACGGCAGCACCGGCGGCCCGGTCGGCACCACCGTCGCCCTGCACGAGGCACTGCCCACCGGCCCCTGCCTGCGCTGCTACTACAAAGCCAACCACTCCGGGAAAAGCGCGGAACAGCGGCTCCACGAACTGACCGGGCTTCCGCTTACACGAATCGCCCGCGGACAGGAACCACTGACCGAACAGGACTTGGAATTCCTAGACGATCAACAGCGTGAACTCGTGCGGCGGTTCCTCGGGCGGCCGGTGTGCGGGCTGATCAACTCGGCGGAGCTGGGTGGCGGGACGGACGACGCCTTCCGGCCCTCGGCCGCGTTCGTGGCCCAGCAGGCCGCGTGCCTGGTCGTCGGCGCCTGGATCGCGCGCAGTACGGGCCTGGTCGACGGACCCATGCGGCGCATCGAGTACGACGCCCGATTCGGCCCCCAACCCGACCAGATGACCGACTACTGGACCCCCGCCCCCGGATGTACGTGCCAGAAGGACGCCAGCCTCATCAGCCACGTCCGAGAAACCCGACGCACCATCAGTTGACTTCAGGTAAAGCAAATCTCAGCAGCCATCCTGCTGTCACTACCAGGGTCCGACGGGACTTTCGAAGTTGCCAGTACATCGCTACCCGGAGTGGCAGGCTGGATGCGGAACCCTCTCAGTGGCGGGCGGGTGCTGGCGAACGGAGGATGCCGGGTGGACGGGGGGCGTGTCGCCGCACGCGGCTACCAGTATCAGTACCTGCGCACGTTGGAACAGCTGATCGCGGTGATCGACGATGCGCAGGTGGCGTGCGTTCGTGTGGAGGGACCCTCCGCCAGTGAGGGAGCCGAAGATCAGGTGGACTTCGATGTCGTCGAGCTCGACGGCTCCCTGCGATCGGTCGTCCAGGTCAAGAGCAAGGTTGCGGGCGGCACGATCAGCGGGGCAACGGCTCTGGGTATCCTGCTGAACATGGTGGGCGGCAACCAAGAGGCTCGCCAGTACTGGCTGTTGACCAACGGCCGACGCGGTGCCCTCAGCGACCAGCTCAATGACATCCTCTCCTCACAACCGGAGCCCTCACAGCTGCGCGGCCACCTGCTCAAGCTGTTCCACGCCGCGCCGCAGCGGCACAGGCAGTTGGAAAGCCTCAACGAGGAGCAACTCGCCCGACTGGCGCGCTGCCGGGTGGCCTACGACCAACGTGACGACGAGGAGATCCGCGAAGACCTTCGCGAGGCACTGCGAGCATTGCGCAACCGCGCACGACATGGGCTCGGGGAACAGTCCGCTGGTCTGCTGACCGGATATTTGATCTCCGAGATCCTGGGCCGAGCCGCAGACGTCACCGGCAACCGGGCGAGCTTTCCGGTAGAGGAGTTGCGCGGGCTCGTGCTGGTCGATGGCGAGACCTTGGCCCGCTCGATCGGGTTCCGAGACTGGGGCACACTGGTCGGGTCGATCCCCGCAATCCCCGATGTTGAACGACCTACGCTGCTCGTACCGCTGGAGAGAGCGTTCGAGGTAGTTGCCCGGCAGACCGTGCGCCGTACGACGCTGGTCGGCCCGTCAGGCATCGGAAAGTCGAGCGCCGCTGCGCTGTTCATCGCGGCCCATGCTGATGAGTACGACCTCATTGGGTGGATCGATTGTGAGACGGAGTCCTCGATCCGGACGTCTTTCGATCGCATCGTCGCCGCAGTTGATCCAGGTGCCGCGAACACCCTGCGCGGGGGGCCGATCTGGGCACTCCAGCAAGCGGTGCAGGATGTTCTCGGCCGGTTGGCGGGGCGCTGGCTGCTGGTTCTCGACAATGTGAACTCGGCTCGGGAGGTTGAGAGCTGGGTGCCGAAGGTGGGTCGTGGTGATGTGATCGTCACCACCCTCAACGGGGCGTCCCACCCTGGTGGTGGAGCAGTCATCGCGGTGCCGGTGATGGAGCGTGGCGAGTCCGTTGAGCTGTTGAGCCGGCGCCTTCGGCTCAACGATGATGAGCGTGCCCTATGGGAAGCGGTTCTCGGTCGCCTGGCTCAGGCGTTGGGCGACTGGCCGCTGGCCTTGGAACTGGGAGCCGGCTACCTCGACGGCTGTGATCACGGGCCCGAGTACGTCGACAGCTACCTGGAAGAGCTGGCGGTCCGCTCGCTCAGTGACAAGGACTCCGTTCCTCCCGGATATCCCGACACGCTAGCGGCAGCACTCAATCTCAGCATCGACCGCCTTGAAGCCCGCACTCGGCCCGGCGCCGCTGACCTGCCAACGCTGGCCCTGAACATGCTCTACGCATCTGCATATCTGGCGTCACACTGCATCCCGGGACACCTACTCCTGGCGGCCGCACTCACCGACATCGATTCGCAAGAAAGCGAGCAGCACAGGTACTTCCTCGTCTCACCCGAACTCGCCAATCTCGGTGAAACCCTTAGGGAACTCAACCGCTTCTCGCTAGTCAAGAACGACCTCCCGCTGCCGCCCACCGCCCTCGGAAAAGCCCTGCCAGACGCGGATCGAACTTTCGCCGTCAACACTGTCAGCCAGGCTCTGCTCCGAGCACGACTGCGGGCGAACTACGAGCTGCCCACCGCCCTGGACCGAATCCTCGGACACCTTGAACGCTGGCTCTACTGGCCGTTGCAGCTCGGAGAACTTGAACGGGTACAGGTGCTCACCCCTCATGCCGAGACCTTGCTGTTCCGCATCGAGCAGATGCGGTTCTCCAGCACACGCGTTGCCCACCTGTACGGCAATCTCGCCGGTTCCCATCACACTCAGGGAGATGTACTCCGCGCAGAGGCGCTATTCAACCTCGAACTCCAGCACCTGGGGCGCCTCGACCCCACGAATGATGTGCTGCTTGTACAGACTCGACAATCCCTGGCCCTGATCTATATCCAGGCCCAAGAGATAGGCGGTGACCTGAAGGCCAACCTCACGACCACCTTCCAAGAGGCGGTAGAGCACATGGAGTTCGTACTCCAGCAAGCCAGAGCCTGGGCGTTCGACGCCCCAAAGGCCGCTCTCAAGCTCGCCATCGACTCGCGGATATCAATCCAGTACGCGCATCTGCCGCAGGCCGAGGCAGCACGACTTGCACCGCTGGCGCTCGCCTTCGCCGATCTAGAGGGAAGAATCGAACCGTCCACCTACTCCACCAGCCACAGGACTGTCGAACAAGCGAATCAGTTAATCCATCAGGGCCAGTATGCCGAAGCAGAGCGATGCTGCCGGAAGCTACTGGACGACGGACTGGTCGGGCCGACTGCGGGGGAAGCCCGACGCTTCATGATCGAGGCTCTCGCCCGGCAGGCGAAGTGGCGTGAAGCCATCGAGGAGGTCCGCTTCTGGAAGCTATCAGCTGAGGGTCCCCGCCTGTTTCGCCACTCTGTCATCGACCTCCTTCGCAATACCGGCCACGCCTGCGCCGAGGCGTTGATGATTGGTGATACGCGCTCCATAGCCCTACTGAGCGAACTCATCAGCTGGCCGGACCTTGATGACTTTCTCGCCGTGGGAAATGACGACGATCGATTCGCAATCCACGCCATGCGCTCCCTGCACGAGAGTCTCCAAGGCAACTGACATCGAGTACCGGCTCTCTCCGGAAACCGGCGGTTGGACCAGGGCAAGGCGGCGCGGCCAAGCACCGACGGCGGGCCCTCTCACCGCAGAGGAGGTGCTCAGTGAACTCCACAGTGGGCCGGGCCGACTGTCGGCGGACACCAAGCCGCTCGGCGTCACGTGGCCCGCCCCGGCTCGAACAATGCCGGCTGGTCGCTCGACGGTGCCGAAGGCGGGACCAGGGTACTGCCGACTTGGTGATCCTTGAGCGTCTGCCCGCTCTCGTCGGCCCAGGCCACGCGGCCGTTCAAGTTCACCCCCGCCATCACGCTGGCCGCCTGGGACGGGCTACCGAACACGTGATCGCGCACCAAGTGCAGGTGCTTCTTGTCCGACGTCTCCACCAGGACCTGGTCGTCGAGAAGCTGCTGCCGGCGTAGGCGGTAACTGGCCGACAGCTTCTCCGCCTTGCCGATCCTGCCCAGTGCCCCTTCGCGGACCAGGAACCCATCGGAGCACTCGAAGCCCCAGCATGACGTGCCCTTGGGCTTCAGCTGGTACTGCACGCCCTCGGCGTCGGCGGGAGCAACCGTGGTGGCAGGCTCCTCCAGACACACCACACCCAGGACGCCCATGAGCAGCAACACGTCCTCGAACAGCCGGTCGTGGGCGGGCTGCTCCTCAGCACGAGGTGGCGTCGGATTCGGCGTCACGTCGTTGTCCACTATCGCGACGCCGGCTGCGCGCGCCTGACGGATCAGCCGCGCCTCCAGCTGGACCACATGAGCTTCGGTCAGACCGTTATCCTTCGTCGTGAACGCGAAGCCCTGGGTCCAGAAGTCCTTCTTCCGCTGGTGATCGTCGAGCCGCGTCGTCAGAACCTGCCCGCGCCCCATGTAGACCCGCTGCTTACCAGGGTGGTCGGGGTCCGGCCCCTGCACCAGGTAGACGCCCGTTCGAGACAGCTCCTCGCGCATGCGGGCCTTCGGGTAATCCGCCCGTCCGAAGGCCACGCAGATGCACGAACGCTCTACGCTGTATGCCTTCCGGATGCCGCTCGGCCGACCGTCCGCCAAAGCGATGTGTACAAGAGTCTCTTTGCTGGTCACGGCGGAAACGATCGCACACCACCCGTAGGCAGCTCGGACGTGGCCTACGCGCGCTGCGCAGTCGAGCCTGCCCCCTCAGCCACGGCTGCCGAGCCGATAGCCTGACCTGTCGCTAAGCCTGCCTGTCACGATCGACAGTGCCAGCGGCCACGTTGGGCGCGACTGCCGCCAAGCCCCAAAATGTCACTCACCGCAACCGCTGTCCAGGCACATTCGCGGAGGAACGGCACCTTCCCGATCCGGCCCCGATACATGCCTCGGGACGCGCGGGCACTCCTCGGGCACTTTTGGGGCACCGCAGCACCAGGGATCAGTGATATCACGACTACATGCAGCGACAAGTCGCAGGTCAGCGACTCGCTGGAGGGCGTCACGACGAAAAGCTATCGACGCAGAGTGGCCACCGATCCACGCATCCGGCATGCGTTGGTTTCGTGCCCGATAGTCCCAGCATTCAAAGGTCACGAAACAGCAAAATCCCCAGGTCAGAGGCCTGATCTGGGGTTTACCTTGAGCCGCCTGCGGGATTCGAACCCGCGACCTACGCATTACGAGTGCGTTGCTCTGGCCAACTGAGCTAAGGCGGCACCGTTGCCGCGTGTCGCGGCAACGCGGGCCAGTCTACACAGGTTTCGCGGGTGATCCGTAACCGGTTGCCGTGGGGCCGGTCAGGCGGAGGAGACGGCGAGCTTGGCGGCGAAGCCGGCGAAGAGGACGGCGACTCCGCTGGTGAGGGTGGCGGAGAGGCGCTTGCGGCGGCGGAAGGCGGTGGCGAGGGTGGTGCCCGCGAAGATCAGGAGGGAGAGGTAGAGCAGGCTGAAGGTCTGGAGGATGCCGCCGAGGAGGGCGAAGGAGAGGACGGGTTGCCCGTAGGACGGGTCGACGAACTGGGTGAAGAAGGAGAGCAGGAAGAGGATGGCCTTCGGGTTGAGGAGGCTGACCACCAGGGCGCGGCGGAAGGGGTTCTCGGCGGACTCGGGGGCCGGCTCGGCGGAGGGGTCGGCCTCGGCGCGGCGTTCGAGCCAGAGTTGGCGGGCGGCGCGGAGCATGCCGTAGCCGATCCAGAGCAGGTAGGCGGCGCCGCCGAACTTGACCACCGCGAAGACGGCCGGGTTGGCCTTGAGGAGGGAGGCCGCGCCCAGCGAGGTGAGGCTGATCAGGGTGAGGTCGCCGACGAAGACGCCGGCGGCGGCCCGGTAGCCGGTCCGGACGCCCTTGCGGGCGGCGACGGACAGCACGTACAGGGAGTTGGGGCCGGGCAGCAGGATGATGACGAGGGCGCCGAGTATGTAGGTCGCCAGGTCGTTGACTCCGAGCACGATGCGCTCCGGTGCGGGGAAGGTGGCAGGGGGGCGCTCATCGTAACGTCGCACCGGCCGTCGATTGAAGCGAAAACTACCGACCGGCCGTCCGACACCCGGGCCCTCACCGGTCGCAGCGCTTGCCCTGTTCGGGGGCCTCTCCGGTCAGCAGGAAGCGGTTGACGGCGCCGTCCACGCAGGCGTTGTGGCGCCCGTACGCGGTGTGGCCGTCCCCGTCGAAGGTGAGCAGGCGGCCGGACTCCAGCTGGCCGGCCAGGGACTGCGCCCAGGCGTACGGGGTGGCCGGGTCGCGGGTGGTGCCGACGACGACGATCGGGGCGGCGCCGGCGGCCCGGATGGTGTGCGCCGCCCCGGTGGCCCGGACCGGCCAGTAGGCGCAGGTCAGCGCCATCCAGGCCATGTCGCGGCCGAAGTGCGGCGAGGCCTGCTCGAAGTCCGGCACCGCCCGCTGGACGTCCTCCGGCCCGCGGAACGGGGCGGGCAGGTCGAGGCAGTTCACCGCGGTGTTGGCGAACATCAGGTTGGGGTACGAGCCGTCCGCCTCCCGCCCGTAGTAGGCGTCGGACAGCTTCAGCAGCCCGGTGCCGTCGCCGGCCCGGGCGTCGGTGAGCGCGGTGCGCAGCTTGGGCCAGAGGAAGTCGGCGTACATGGCTTCGATGACGCCGGTGGTCGCCTGGGACTCGGTGAGCCGGCGGCCGTTGTCGGTGGTGGGCAGCGAGGTGCCGCGGACGGTCGCGAACAGGGCGGTGAGCTGCTCGCCGGCCTGCTGCTCGGTCCGGCCGAGCGGGCAGTCCTCGCGCTTGACGCAGTCCTTGGCGAAGGCCGCCCAGGCGGTCTCGAAACCGCCGGCCTGGGTGCGGTTGCCGGCCATCGAGTCGAGCGCCGGGTCCATCGCGCCGTCCAGCACCAGCCGGCCGACCCGGCTCGGGAACAGCCCGGCGTAGGTGGCGCCGAGGAAGGTGCCGTAGGACTTGCCGACGAAGTTCAGCCGCTCGTCGCCCAGCAGGGCGCGCAGCACGTCCATGTCGCGGGCGGCCTCGACGGTGCTGAGGTGGCCCAGCGCCGCCCCGGCCCGCCGGCGACAGCCCTCGGCGAACTCCTTGTCGGCGGCGACCAGGGCGTCGATTCCGCGCTGGTCGCCGGGGGTCAGGTCGACGGCGGTGAAGGCGTCCATCCGGTCGCCGCTCAGGCAGGTCACCGGGCTGCTGCGGCCCACCCCGCGCGGGTCGAGGCCGACCAGGTCGTAGCGGGCGCGCACGCCGTGGTCGTACGTCCGGGCGGCGGACTCCAGGTACTCGATCGCCGAGCCGCCGGGCCCGCCCGGGTTGAGCAGCAGCGAGCCGAGCCTCGGGTCCTGGGAGCCCGCACCGGCCCCGGCCCCGGCCGTCGCGGCACCTGAAGCGGCCGCACCCGCACCGGAACCGGAACCGGAACCGGCCGTCGCGGGCTCGGCCGGCGCGCGGGCGGCCGCCAGGGTGAGCTCGCCGTCCGCCGGGTGGTCGTAGTCCAGCGGCACCCGGAACGTCGTGCACTCGAAGGCGCCGTCGCACGGCCGCCAGACCGGCCGCTGCGCGTAGTAGGGCGCGAGCGCGGCCGGGACGGCGGCGGGCAGCGGCTCCAGCGGGGTGACCCCGGGCGCGGTGCCCGGGGCGGAGGGCGTGCCGGAGCCGGCCGAGTCGGACGAGGCCGCCCTCGGCGCCCCGGACGGACCCGAGCTGCACCCGCCCGCCAGCAGTCCGGCGGCAAGCGCCACGGCCAGTACCCGCACCTGCCCGAAGGCCCTCATCCGGTTGCTCTCCTCGAAGGATGGAACGAAGATCGACGCCCCGACACCTCGGTGCCCCGACACCTCGGTGCCCCGACGACGCGACGACCGGGACAACCGGGACGACCGCGACCTCGACGGTCCTGGGGGACGGGGCAACGCCGCTGCCCGGTACCCACCCCGGGTACCGGGCAGCGTAGCGCCCGCTCGGCCGGCGCTCAGGACGCCTTGGCCAGCGCCTCCGCCAGGAACTGCGCCGCCTGCCGGACCAGCCGCAACCGCTCCCGGTCGGGGGTGAAGTCCTGCACGTTGTCCGAGATCCGCACCTCGGCCTTGGCCGCCGGGCCCGCCCCGGCCTTGAGCGAGGCCTGGAGCTTGCGGGCCGCGTCCAGCCCGGCGGCGTCGGCCTTGGCGGCGGCCAGCAGCAGCTTGGCCGCACTGCCGGCCGGGGCCTCGGCGCCGGTCTGGGTGAGCGCGGCGGCGTCGTAGCGGCCGGAGACCGCCGCGGCCGCGCCGTACAGGTCCGGGCGGGCCAGCCCGGCGGCGGCCGCGCACGGCGCGCCGCCGTCGACGCCGAGGGTGCCCCAGGAGGCCGGGCCGGGGGGCAGGGTGCGGAAGGAGGCCGCGATGGTGGTGCGCAGCGTCGCGTCGTCGGAGACGGCGGCCGGGGCGGCGGCGACCAGTTCGCAGGGGTGGGCGGTGCCGTTCGGCGCCTCGGGGGCGACCAGGATGAACGGACGGGCCTTGCCGGTCTGCAGGGCCGAGCCGATGCCCTCGAAGACGTCCGGCACCTCGGCGTCGGCGGTCTTGCGCGGCGCGGCCGCGTGCATCACGACGACCGGGAAGCGCGCGTTGGGCTCCTTGGCGTACTGCGGCGGCAGCCAGACCCGGACGTTGCGCGGGCGCCCGTCGGGGCCGAGCACGGCGGACTGGAGCAGTTCGCCGCCGCCCGGGTGGCCGACGCTGTCGAAGCGGCTGACTACGGCGGGGACGGTGCCGGGGGCCGTGCCGGGGACGGCGCCGGGGGCGACGGCGGCCGTTTCGACGGCCACGGGCGGCGCCGCCTGCTGCCGGGCCGCCGCCCCGGCGACCGGTGCCGCGCCCGTCCCCGCCGCGTCCACGACCGGTTCGGCCCGCTCCGGCTCCTGGGGGCCGCGGCCGAGCCCGCCGAAGGCGCCGAGTGCGGTGAGCAGGGTCAACGCGGTGACGCACACCCCGCAGACCATCGCCCCGGCCGCCCGCAACAGCATCGGCCAGCGGTCACCGGCCAGCTCGTAGGTCTCGGCGACGCGCAGGTCGCGCCAGCGCAGCAGGGCGCCGCGGGCCAGCCAGATCCCGCCGAGAGCGGCGGCCAACAGGGGGATGACGAGAAGCGAACGAATCATGCGACGCACCGCCTCGGAGGAGGGCCGGCGCCGGACCGGACCCGGCGCGTACGGGAGACGACCGGCCCGGCAGCGGGCGCAGTCGGCCCCCAGCGTGCACAACCGGCGGACGGTCACACGCGGGTGTGCCCGGCGCGTATCGCTCGTTCACTCGAAGGTGGGACAGCGCACCGGGTCCGGGAGGCGTACGGCCCTCGGCCGGTGGAGCGGTCCGGCCGACGGACCACCAAGCGGCCCAGCGGACGATCCGCCGGACGACCCACCGGACGACCCGGCAGGCGCCCCGGCGGCGGCCGGCTCAGCCCGCCCGCAG
Source organism: Kitasatospora sp. NPDC056446 (assembly GCF_042796115.1). NCBI lineage: Bacteria > Bacillati > Actinomycetota > Actinomycetes > Kitasatosporales > Streptomycetaceae > Kitasatospora > Kitasatospora sp. NPDC056446. The sequence goes on from NZ_JBHTRF010000002.1 coordinate 66,744, forward strand.
GGCCACCGTCATCGCCTCGACCGCGAGCAGCGGGTCCACGTTGCGGTCCAGCGCCACCCGGCAGGCCAGCACCGCCTCGATCCGGCGCAGCGTGCCCTCCGCCGGACCGGCCTGGGCGACCCGGTTCAGCGCCTGCCGCTGGTCCTCGTTGGAGAGCGCGCCGGTCGAGCCGAGTTGGATCGCGAGCACGTCGCGGTAGAAGCCGAGCAGGTCGAGCAGGGCGACACCGAGGGTCTCCCGACGGGTACGGGTGGAGCGGCTCTTCTGCCGCTTCTCCAGCTCCTTGACCGCGCCCGCCATGCCGCGCGGCGCCTTGCCGCCCTCGGTGGCGCCGTAGATGGCCCTGAGGTCGTCGGTCTCCTTGGCGTCCCGGGTCTCGGCGAGCGCCTCCGCATCGGCCTTCGCCGTGTCGACCAGGCGCTGGGCGGCGGCCAGGCAGCCGCCGATGTCGCCGACCTCCAGCGGGATCCGCAGCACCTCCGCCCGGCGGGTGCGGGCCTGCTCGTCGACCGCGAGGCGGCGCGAACGGTCGATGTCGCCCTGCCCGGCGAGCGCGGCGAGCCGGGCCGTCTCCGGGGCGACGCCGTCGCGGCGGACCAGCGTGTCGGCGACCGCCTCGGCGGAGGGGGTGCGCAGCACCAGCAGGCGGCAGCGCGAGCGGATGGTCGGCAGCACGTCCTGGACGGAGGGGGCGCAGAGCAGCCAGACGGTGCGCGGGGAGGGCTCCTCCACGCCCTTGAGCAGCGCGTTCGCGGCGGCCTCGGTGAGCCGGTGGGCGGCGTCCACCAGGATCACCGACCAGCGGCCGCCGGTCGGGTAGCTGGAGGCGCGCAGCACCAGGTCACGCATGTCGCCGACGCCGATGGACAGGCCGTCGGTCCGGACGTACTTCACGTCGGCGTGGCTGCCGGCCAGCACGGTGTGGCAGCCGTCGCAGAACCCGCAGCCGGGCGTGCCGCCGAGCGCGAGGTCGGGGCTGGTGCACTGGAGGGCGGCGGCGAACGACCGCGCGGCGGTGACCTGACCGGCGCCGGGCGGACCGGTGAACAGCCAGGCGTGCGTCATCAGGGAGGCATTCCCGCCCTCGACCGGGGCGGCCCCGCGACCGGCCTCGACCGCCGCCCCGGCCGCCCGGGCGGCGGCGGTGAGCTGCTCGACCACCCGCTCCTGGCCCACCAGGTCGTCCCAGACGGCCACTGCTGCTCCCAAGCTCCGTACGGCAGCGCCCACGGCGCATCTTCCCCGCCGTCGAGCATACGTCTCCGCTCGGACAGCCACTGCTCCGTCCGGGTCACGGCGGACCTTGCCCGACGCCCGACACGCGACGCCCGACACCCGGTGCCCCGGCCCCGACAGCAAGGCGGCGCCGCCGGGGACCCGCCCCGACGGCGCCGTCACGCATCCACCGGTGTCAGCCCCGGCGGCCCCACCGACGGCCCTTGCCCTTGCCGTCACCCTTGCCGTCGCCCTGGCCCTGGCCGTCGCCCGGGCCCCGGTCCTCGGCGCGCGGAGCGGTACCGCCCTGCGGGCCGCCCTGCCCGGGGCCGCCGTGCTCCCACTGCGACCACTCGTCGTGCGAGCCGAGCAGGGTGTCGGTGAGGCTCGGCAGGTCGTCCATCGGCGTCTCCTCGGCCCACTCCGGCCGCTGCCGCTCGGCAGCCGGCTGCGGCGCGGGCTGCGCCTCCGACCGGGTCGGACGCTGCGGCCGCGCCTGCGGCCGGGACTGCTGCCGCGGCTCCGCAGCGGCCTCCCCGCCGATCACCGGCAGCTCCCGCGTGCCGTCCACCGGACGATCCGGCTCGACCCGAGGCAGCACGGCGGTCCGGTCGGCCTCCGCCGGAATCCGCGGCAGTACGGCCGTCTCGTCCACCGCCGAGGCCGGCACCACCGGCAGCTTGGCGGTCGCGTCGACCGCCCCGGCGGCGCTGCCCGACCCGGCCGCGCCGAGCGCCTTGCGCGCCTCGGCGGCTTCCGCCGCCCGGACCGCGGCCTGCCGGTCCCGCAACGACAGCTCACGGGTCGCCTCGTCCCCGAGCCCGCCCGCCGAGCGCTGCGAAGCGTCCTGAGCCGACACGTCCCGAACCGGAACGCCCTGAACCGGAGTGTCCCGAACCGGATCGCCCTGAACCGAAGCGTCCTGAACCGGAGCGCCCTTCGGGGTGTCCCGGACGACCCGCAGCTCCGTGGTGACGTCCGCGCCACCCTCTGACCCCGGCCGTCCGTCCGCACGTCCGTCCGCACGACCCGCCGCCGTCTCGGCGGCCGCGGCCGCGGCCGCCAGCGCGGCGGCCTGCGCCAGCCGGGCCTCCTCGGCCCGCTGCAGCGCCTCCTCCGCCCGGCGGCGCTGCTCCTCGCGGGCGAGCTCCCGCTGCCGCTGGAGTTCCGCCTGGGCAGCCGCCTCGTCGGCGACCCGCTTGCGCTCGGCGGCCTCGGCCGCCAGCCGGGCCTCCTCTGCGGCACGGAGCTTGGCCTCCTCCGCAGCACGGCGCGCGGCCTCTTCCTCCGCTCGGCGGCGCGCCTCCTCCTCGGCCTTGCGCCGGAGTTCGGCGGCGGCCCGCTCGGCCTCCTCCTTGGCCAGCCGCTCCTTCTCCGCCTGCTCGGCGCGCAGCTGGGCCAGCACCTCCTGCCGCTTGCGCTCGGCGGCCTCCTCCTCGGCCTTCTTGCGGGCCTCCTCGGCGGCGCGGCGCTCGGCCTCCTCGCGGGCGAGGCGCTCCTGCTCGGCACGGGCGGCCTTCTCCTGCTCGGAGAGCGGCAGCTCGCGGTCGAGCCGGTGCCGGATGGCGGTGGTGACGAAGCCGGGGGCCTGGCTGCCGTCGACGACCAGGTAGCGCGCCGGGTCGGCGGCCGCGAGGGCGAGGAAGCCGGCCCGGACCCGCTGGTGGAACTCGGTCGGCTCGGACTCCAGCCGGTCCAGCGCTTCGGTGAAGCGCTCCCGGGCCCGGGTCGGGTCGACGTCCAGGACGACGGTCAGGTCGGGCAGCAGCCCGCCGGTGGCCCAGCGGGAGATCCGGGCGACCTCGGTCGCGGCCAGGTCGCGCCCGGCGCCCTGGTAGGCGATGGAGGAGTCCATGTAGCGGTCGGTGATCACCACGGCGCCGCGGGCGAGGGCCGGCCGGATGACGTTCTCGACGTGCTCGGCACGGTCGGCGGCGTAGATCAGCGCCTCGGCGCGGTGCGACAGGCCGGTGTTGCCGACGTCCAGGACGAGGCCGCGCAGCCGCTGGCCGACCGGGCTGCCGCCGGGCTCGCGGGTGAGCACGACCTCGTGCCCCTTGCCGCGGATCCACTCGGCGAGCGCCTGCGCCTGGGTGGACTTGCCGGCGCCGTCGCCGCCCTCCAGGGCGATGAAGAAGCCGGTCCCCGCGCCCCGGTTCGGCACCGGGCCGACGGCGCCGCGCACCGCGTCCAGCAGGTCCCGGCCGAACGGCGCGGTGCCGCGGCGGTCGTCGGTGCGCACCAGCACGACGGCGGCGAGCACCAGCGTGAGCAGGCCCGCGGTGGCGACGGCCAGGGCCGCGCCGCCGTGGATGAAGGTGAAGGAGCCGGGCTCGACGGCGCCGTACTCGACGTCCCCGTAGGCGGCGGCGATCAGCGGGACGACGACCAGCGCGGCGGCGACCACGGTCCGCAGCACCGCGGCCAGGTGCTCGGTGACCTTCGGCAGCCGGGCCTCCTCGACCTCCTGCGCGAGCAGGGTGCGCCCGGCCGAGACGACGACCCCGGCGGCCAGGGCGGCCAGCACGGTGAGCAGCAGGACCAGCACGAAGTCCAGCACCAGCCCGGCCAGGATCAGTGCGACGCCCTGGGTGAGCAGCGCCAGCGCGAGCAGTCGGCGGCGGGAGAGCGAGGGCAGCGTGGCCCGGGTGAGCCGGGCGCCCAGGGCGGGCGCGCCGGTGGCGGCGAGGACCACCAGGCCGTAGCCGATCGGCCCGGCCCGGTGCTCGGCGGCGGTGAGCAGCGCGAGCCCGGCGACGCCCGCCATCGAGGCGAAGCCGGCCGCGACGGCGAAGGTGAAGTACGGGGCGCCGCCGGTGCGGCCCTTGCCGAGCGCGGGGCCCGGGGCGGCGTCGGTGGGCGCCCGCAGGCCCCGCAGCGGCGAGACCGGGGCGACGTTCACCGGGCCGCCGGGCAGCTGCCGGAGGTAGTCGCGGACCGCCGCGGCGGCGAACAGTCCGGCCGCGCCGAGCGCCGCGAAGGTGAGCTGGTGGGCGCGGAGCCAGTCCGCGCCGAGCGCCGCGCCGATGTTGTTGAGCAGGGTGAAGCCGACCAGGCCGACGGCCGCGAGCGGCACGGTGACCCAGCCGGTGAAGCGGTCGACGACCCGGACGGTCTCCAGGTTGGCGGCGGCGGGCCGCCGCTCGGCGGCCGGGGCGTAGGGATCGGCGGACGGCAGCAGGCCCGGGACGGCGGCGGCCTTGGTGATCCCCCAGACCCGCTCGGCCGCTCCGGTGACGAAGACGGTGGCGAGCAGGGCGTAGGCGGCGGCCCCGGAGGGGTTCGGGCCGGAGCCCAGCCAGACGCTCCACCAGGGCGCGAGGCCGATCAGCAGGGCGCGCAGCACGTCGGCGCCGAACAGCGTCCAGCGCCGGTCCAGCCTGCCCGCGACCAGCTTGTGCACCGGGCCGAGCAGCGCCACGCCGACCAGGCCGGTGGCCGCCACGCGCACGGCGAACACCGCGGCGAGGGCGAAGGCGAGGCTGCGCGGCAGGTCGCCGAACTGGTGCCCCTGGGCGGCGGCGATCACGGTGAGCGCCAGCAGCACCAGGAGGCCGAGCCGGTCGGCGGTGCCGCCGATCAGCTGGGTGGTCCACAGCCGCCGGTAGGGACGCGTCCGCAGCAGCGCCCGGGCCCGGTCCGCCGGGGTCCCGGCGGGCGCGACCTCGGGCAGGTCCGGCACTGCGGCCCTGGCGGCCGGGGCGGCGCTGGGGGTGGGCTGCTCCTCGCTCGTCATACGGTCAGCGTAGCGGGCTGGGCTTGGCCGGAATGAGACGAACGGACTTCCGGATCCCGCTCATCACCGGGTTGTGACGTTCTCCGCACGGTTCTCCGCACAGTTCCCCGCCGGGATCGCCGCACGGATCCCGACTCTGGTCCTGTCTCTGGTCCTGCCTCGGATCCCCACTCGGGCCCACTCGGGCCCACCCCGCCCCACCCGGCCCCCGGCACGCCGCAGGCCCGCGCCCCCGGTGAGGGGGCGCGGGCCCGCTGCCGCTGCCGGAGGGTCAGCCCTCGTCGGTGGCCGTGCTCGCGGCGGTCTTCTTCGCCGCCGTCTTCTTCGCCGTCGCCGTCTTGGTGGCGGTCTTCTTCGCCGCGGTCTTCTTGGCCGTCGCCGTCTTGGTCGCCGTGGTCTTGGCGGCGGTCGTCTTCTTGGCCGCCGTCTTCTTCGCCGGGGCCTTCTTCGCCACCTTCTTCACCGGACCGCGCGCCCGCTTCTCGGCGAGCAGCTCGTAGCCGCGCTCCGGCGTGATGGTCTCGACGTCGTCGTCCTTGCGGAGCGTCGCGTTGGTCTCGCCGTCGGTCACGTACGGGCCGAAGCGGCCGTCCTTGACCACCACCGGGCGCTCGCTGACCGGGTCGTTGCCCAGCTCCTTGAGCGGCGGGGCGGCGGCGGCCCGGCCGCGCTGCTTGGGCTGGGCGTAGATCGCCAGCGCCTCGTCGAGGGTGATGGTGAAGAGCTGGTCCTCGCTGGTGAGCGAGCGCGAGTCGGTGCCGCGCTTGAGGTACGGGCCGTAGCGGCCGTTCTGCGCGGTGATCTCCGCGCCCTCGGCGTCGGTGCCGACCACGCGCGGCAGCGAGAGCAGCCGCAGCGCGTCCTCCAGGGTGACGGTGTCCAGCGCCATCGTCTTGAACAGCGAGGCGGTCCGCGGCTTGACCGCGTTCTTGCCGGTCTTCGGCGTGCCCTCGGGCAGGATCTCGGTCACGTACGGGCCGTAGCGGCCGTCCTTGGCGACCAGCATGTTGCCGTTGACCGGGTCCGGGCCGAGCTCGAAGTCGCCGCTGGGCTTGGCCAGCAGCTCCTCGGCCAGCTCGACGGTGAGCTCGTCCGGCGGCAGCTCGTCCGGGATGTCGGCGCGCTGGCCGGGCTCGCCCTCGACGGTGGAGGCGCGCTCGACGTACGGACCGTAGCGGCCGACCCGCAGGGTGATGTCGTCGCTGATCCGGAACGAGCTGATCTCCCGGGCGTCGATCGCGCCGAGGTCGGTGACCAGTTCCTTCAGGCCGCCCAGGTGGTCGCCGTCGCCGTTGCCGGCCTCGGCGGCGCCGCCCACGGCGTGGCCCTCGCCCTCACCGAAGTAGAAGCGCTTCAGCCACGGCACGGACTTCGCCTCGCCGGCGGCGATCCGGTCGAGGTCGTCCTCCATCCTGGCGGTGAAGTCGTAGTCGACCAGCCGGCCGAAGTGCTTCTCCAGCAGGTTGACCACGGCGAAGGAGAGGAAGGACGGGACGAGCGCCGTCCCCTTCTTGAAGACGTACCGGCGCTGGATGATCGTGTCGATGATCGACGCGTAGGTGGAGGGGCGGCCGATCTCCCGGTCCTCCAGCTCCTTGACCAGCGAGGCCTCGGTGTAGCGGGCCGGCGGCTTGGTGGCGTGGCCCTCCGGGGTGATCTGCTCGGCGGCCAGCGGGTCGCCCTGGGTGACCTGCGGCAGCCGGCGCTCGCGGTCGTCGAGCTCGGCGTTCGGGTCGTCGGCGCCCTCGACGTAGGCCTTGAGGAAGCCGTGGAAGGTGATGATCTTGCCGGAGGCGGAGAACTCGACGTCCCGGCCGTCGGCGGAGGTGCCGCCGACCCGGACGGTGACGGACTGGCCGACCGCGTCCTTCATCTGGGAGGCGACGGTGCGCATCCAGATCAGCTCGTACAGCCGGAAGTCGTCGCCGGTCAGGCCGGTCTCGGCAGGGGTGCGGAAGCGGTCGCCGGACGGGCGGACGGCCTCGTGCGCCTCCTGCGCGTTCTTGACCTTGCTGGCGTAGGTGCGCGGGGCGTCCGGCAGGTAGTCGGCACCGTACAGCTGGGTGACCTGGGCGCGGGCGGCGGAGATCGCGGTGTCCGACAGCGTGGTGGAGTCGGTACGCATATAGGTGATGAAGCCGTTCTCGTACAGCTTCTGGGCCACCTGCATGGTCCGCTTCGCGCCGAAGCCCAGCTTGCGGCTGGCCTCCTGCTGGAGCGTGGTGGTGCGGAACGGCGCGTACGGCGAGCGGCGGTAGGGCTTGGACTCGACGCTGCGGACGCTGAACGCGGTCTGCGCGAGGGCGGCGGCCAGCTGACGGGCCGCCTGCTCGTCCAGGTGCAGGGTGTTGGTGCTGCCGGCCTTCAGCTGCCCGTTCGAACCGAAGTCGCGGCCGCTGGCGATCCGCTTTCCGTCGACGGCGGCCAGCCGGGCCCCGAAGGTCTCCGGGTTGGCGGCGTCGGCCGGGGTGCGGCCGGTGCCGAAGGTGCCGACCAGGTCCCAGTACGAGGCGCTGCGGAAGGCGATCCGCTCGCGCTCGCGCTCGACCACCAGCCGGGTGGCGACGGACTGCACGCGGCCCGCCGACAGCTTCGGCATGACCTTCTTCCACAGCACCGGCGAGACCTCGAAGCCGTACAGGCGGTCGAGGATGCGGCGGGTCTCCTGGGCGTCGACCAGGCGCTGGTTGAGCTCGCGCGGGTTGGCCACGGCCTCCTGGATCGCCGACTTGGTGATCTCGTGGAACACCATCCGGTGCACCGGCACCTTGGGCTTGAGCACCTGCTGGAGGTGCCACGCGATGGCCTCGCCCTCGCGGTCCTCATCGGTGGCCAGGAAGAGCTCGTCGGACTCCGCGAGGAGCGACTTCAACTTGCTGACCTGGGACTTCTTGTCCGCGTTGACCACGTAGATGGGTGCGAAGTCGTGGTCGACGTCGACCCCGAGACGGCGCACCTCGCCGGTGTACTTGTCCGGAACCTCGGCCGCGGTGCTCGGGAGGTCGCGGATGTGCCCGACGCTCGCCTCGACGATGTAGCCGGGGCCCAGGTAGCCCTTGATCGTCTTCGCCTTGGCCGGCGACTCGACAATGACGAGTCGCTGTCCGTGCGCGGTCTCGCTGCTCGGGGACACCTTCGCTCTTCTCTCCCGGTCCTTATGTGGCTGGTCGGCGCGGCAGCACGGGCTGCGCTCCGCCCGACCCCTCCACCGTCCCGGGGCCGCCGCTGCACGACACCCCACCAGCGGAGTGTGACCGTACCCCGGCCACCCTTGTCAAACGGAAGGATCCCGCTTTTTCACTTGCCGGGCTCACCGACGCCACTCGAACGGTAACCCGATGACGGAGGTTCGCGCCCCGTGGAGGGGGGCCTTCGGCAGGTCCCGGAGGATGGAATGACGGATTTCAAGATCTGTCAACGGAAAAATCGACGGGCGGTCGGGTTCCGGTCAGAAGTTCAGACATACCGACCGGAACTTCCGGACGGGGCACTCCGGTGGAGGGGTGCGCCGAGCACTGCCGGACGCCACCGGACGCCACCGGGGACGTCCTCGTGCACGGGCGGGAGCCTCAGCCGCCGACCGCGGCCAGCAGTCCGGCGCCCGCCCCCAGACAGGCCACCCCCAGGGTGCTCCACAGCAGGTCGGCGACGGCCGCCCGGCCGATCTCCCCGGCGGCCAGCACCACCCTGGTCGGGCGCTGCGGGTCGTAGCAGATCCGCACCGGGGCGCCCGGCGCGAAACGATCCGGACGGCGCAGCGGCGTATGCCCGCGCGGACGGGCTTGCACGAGCCCTGCGATCCGGCACGCGCCGGAGCCGCCCACCGAGGGCGGCACGGAGAAGGAGAGCAACGGCGCGCTGTCCAGTTGCCCGTGCGCGTCGTCCTCGGCGACCACGGTGGCCACCGCCGGAACCCCCCGACGGCGCACCTGGTGGCGAAGGCGCACTTCGGCGGCGCACCAGAGCAGCAGTACGCCACCGAAGAGGGCGAGCACCAGCCCGCCCACCGTCGCCGTCGTCGTGTCCACCCCTGGCCCCCGGCTCCCCAGCTCTGTCCACAGCCTGTGGACAGAGCCTCACAGCGGAGGACCAACGGGGAGCAGCCGCTCGAAGGCCGCCGGACGAACCAGGGGGTACGGGCAGGTGAACCGGGGCGCCGTCGGCTCAGGCGCAGGCGAACGCGGGTGGGCGCGGGTGGACGCTGGTGTGCGCCGGCGGACCGTCAGCGGACCGGGTCGATGAACCCCTGCTCGGTCAGCAGCCGCAGCGACTCCGGCACCCGGTCACGCAGGACCACCCGGTCCTCGCCGAGCAGCTGCGCGATGGCGTCCACGATCTCGCCCGCCGACAGCGTCCCGTCGCAGACGCCGACGAAGCCCGCGCCCACCGTGTCCACCTTGGTGGCCCGTCGCATGCCCCGGTTGTGACGCAGGATCACATGCTCCGGGTCCTCCGCGCCCGGTGCCCCGACCTGCTCCTGGACCACCTCGTCGGCCAGCACGTAGCGGGCCGAGAGCAGGCTCGCGTCGTCGTGCGAGCGGAGGAAGTCCTGCCGGTCGAACCAGGCCTCGATGTGCGGGCCCAGCGGCTGCTCCACCGGGTGCGGCCACTCCTCGACCCGGACGGTCGGACGCTCGGCGCCACTCGCCCGCAGCGTGATCCACCCCATGCCGATGCCCTCGACCCGGCCCGCCTCGAAGGCGTCCAGCCACTCGCCGTAGCGGGCCTGGTAGTCCCCGCCGGGGCCGCGGTGGTCGCCGCCGTCGCGCAGCCACAACTCGGCGTACTGGGCGACGTCCTGGACCTCGCGCTGGACCACCCAGGCGTCCAGTCCGGTGCCGGCGATCCAGCCCTCCAGCCGCTCGTGCCAGTCCTCGCCCTCGACGTGCTGCCAGTTGGCGAGCAACTGGCAGTAGCCGCCGGGCTCCAGGTGGTCGGCGGCGGAGCGGACCAGGCTGCGGCCCAGGTCGTCACCGGCCATACCGCCGTCGCGGTAGGTGAACCGGCCGGCCGGCGAGATCACGAACGGCGGGTTGGAGACGATCAGGTCGAACTTCCGCTCCCCGACCGGCTCGAAGAGGCTGCCGGCGAGCACCTCGGTGTGGTCGAAACCGGACAGCGCCAGGGTCAGCTCGGTGAAGCGCAGCGCACGCGGGTTGAGGTCGGTGGCGGTGACGGTGGCGGCATGCCGGGCCGCGTGCAGCGCCTGCACACCGGAGCCCGCGCCGAGGTCCAGCGCGGCCCGGACGGGACGGCGCACGGTGATGTTCGACAGCGTGGTGGAGGCGCCGCCGACGCCCAGCACCAGGTCCTTGCGGGCCACCCCGTGCGCGGTCTCGCCGGAGCCGATGCCGCCCGCGCCACCCACCGCGCAGCCCAGGTCGGAGACCACCCAGGCATCCGAACCGGGCATCCCGGCAACCTCGTTGGCGTACGGCCGGACATCGACCGTGGCGCGCACCAGGTCCCCGTCGGGCCTCAGCCAGCCGTCCGCCAGGCAGTCCTCCACCGGCAGCGCGGCGGCGGCCGCCCGGTACGGCACGGGCTGCTGCAGCAGGAACAGCCGCACCAGCGTCTCCAGCGGGCTGCCACCGCGCGTCGCACGCAGCGCCGGAACCGCCTCGCTGCGGGCCAGCGCCGAATAGCCGGTGGGCCCGAGCAGGTCCAGGCACCCGTCGGCGGTGAACGAGGCGGCGAGCAGCGCCTCGCGCAGCTTGGCGAGGCGGGTCGGGTCGAGAACGGGGCTACTGATCACCCCGCCATTGTCCCCCGGCACTCCCCCGCCGCCTGCCCCGGGACCGACCGCCCCGCAGCGCGCCGACCCGACCCGTCGGGAGCCCCCGGTGCTCCGCGCGCCCCGCGCACGCCCCGTGCGCCGGGGGCTCCGGGCTTCCGGGGCTTCCGGGCCCTCGTGGGTCTTCGTGGATCTTCGTGGGCTGTCGTGGGCTGTCGTGGGCTGTCGTGGGACGGCCCGGGACACAGCGCAGGACAGGCGGCGCAGGACGCACCGCAGCCGGTGCCGCTCCTGCGAGCGGCACCGGCTGCGGTCGAGGGCGGGATCCCTCGCCTCCCGCTCGGGTCAGCTCGCGGACGGGGCCGGGGTGGTGGCGGGCGGGGCAGCCGGGGTGGTCGCTCCGGCGGCGGGGGCGGCCGTGTCGGTCGCGCCCGGCGCGGGGGTGGTGGCAGGGGCGCTCGGGGTATCGGTCGCGCCGGGGGCCGGGGTGGTGCCCCCGCCGCCGGGCGCCGGGGTGCCACCGGTGCCGGTGCCGCCGCTCGGGGCAGTGGTCGGCGACGGCTTGCAGCCCTCCTGCTTGGCCATCGCGGCACCGAGCTCGCCGCGCTGCAGCTTGCTCTGCGCCTGGGTGGACAACGAGGCCAGCTGCTGCACCTGGTCGGCGACGCTGCGCAGCCCGTCGGCGAACTTCGCCTGGTCGTTGTTGGGCAGCGCGTCCAACTTCTTCTGGACCTCCTGGTAGCCGTCGGACGCCTTCTTCAGCTCGTCGACGGTGTCCTTCTGCAGGGTCGCGCCGTCCTGCACCTTGGGCGCACCGGCCGAGTCGATGGCGGCCGCGATGTCCTGGTTGGTCTTGGCCAGTCGCCCGATGTCCGTGGAGAGCCGCTTCTGCAGGTCGGCCGGGGTCTCACCGGTCTTCACCTGGCCGGTGTCGGCGAGCGCGGTCTGGGCCTGGGCGATCGGGTCCTTGGCGGCGCCGCAGACGGTCGACGCCCAGGACTCCAGCTGCTTGCTGTTGTCGTCGCCGCCGCAGCCGACGGCGCCGAACGCCAGCAGCACACCGAGGGCGGGTACGGCCAGCAGTCGCTTGTTCACCGGGAGGAGCCTTTCGGTTCGGTCGTCTTCGGTCGTCGAACCTACACGGCCGGTGCCAGCACCCCGGTTCCCGGTTCCCGCCACCGACTTCGGGCCCCGGCGCCGGGCACCGCCCAGGCCCGCTCGCCCGGGCCCGCTCGCCCCGGATCGGATCGCCCCGTCGGAAGGTGCGCGGCACCCGGGCGTCCCCGTCCGGCGTGCCGAGGCTGTCGCAGGGGCTCGCCGGCCGGCACTCGCCGTCGTACGGGACCGGCGTCGGACCGTACGCAGCGCGAGGCTGTCGCCGTCCGTCCGGAGGACGAACGCGCCCGGCTGCTCTTCCGCGACGAGGTCCGATCAGCGATCGGAGCCGGTCGTGCCGGAAGCAGCGGACCGTCATGCTCGACGAACCGCAGCACTCGACGACCTGTCAACGCGCGAGAGGCCTGTGGGTGGGAGACCCAACCAGGGGCCGCCGGACCGTAGCCGGAAGGCCGAAAGGCCGAAAACCGGAGAAGGGTGCCGTGCCTCAGACCGCGACGGAAGCGACCGAAACCGGCCAGCTCATCCGGATCAGGCCACCGTCCGTGCCGTTGGTGACCTCCAGGTCCTCGACCAGGCCACTGATCACGGCGAGGCCCAGGGTGTCCTCGTCCGGCTCGCCGCCCTCGGCGCTGCCGGAGGCCGGGACGGCGGCGGGGCCGGCCTCGTCCTCGACCTCGATGAGGAAACGCTTCTCCTGGTCGGTCAACGCGACCCGGACCGTGCCACCGATGCCACCACGCTGGTGCAGCCCGACCGCACGGGAGCACGCCTCGCCGACCGCGAGCCGTACCTCGTCGAGCACCGACTCGTCGACACCGGCACGTCTGGCGACGGCCGCCGCGACCAGCCGGGCCGTCCGCACGTGCTCGGGAAGCGCGCTGAATCGAAGTTCGACGGTTGCCATCTCTCCCCCTCGGGGTACTCCGACCAGGGCCGGAAACCGGCCCCGACGGGCCGGCGGAACCGGCCCAGAAGCGGCCGGGGACGCCCCGGGCCGCGCGGGCCCAGGCACCCCGGACGCGAGGAAACGGGACGGGCCGACCACGAGGGCCGGCCCGGCCGCGTCAGTCGGTCGCGTTGACCGCGTCGTCCACCGAGGTGTGGATCGGGAAGACCTTGGTCAGGCCGGTGATGCGGAAGATCTTCAGGATGCGCTCCTGGTTGCAGACCAGGCGCAGCGAGCCCTCGTGGGCACGCACTCGCTTCAGACCGCCCACCAGCACACCCAGGCCGGTCGAGTCGAGGAAGTCGACGCCTTCCATGTCGACGACGAGGTGGTACTTGCCGTCGTTGACGAGCTCGACCAGCTGCTCCCGCAGCTTCGGGGCGGTGTACACATCGATCTCGCCGCCAACCTCGACGACCGTGCGATCGCCGACTGAACGGGTCGACAGGGACAGGTCCACGGAACCTCCAGCACCTTGCCTTGCTACGTCATGTGCGATCCTCGGCCGGAACGGCCGCCACCGCATGGTCGCGAGCCCGGGCGCGCCCAGCCAACGCGTGGCAAGCCTCAGCGCTGCGACCCACGGCCGTACGGCCGTCACGGCCACATTCAACCACCTGCGACCATGCCCGCACGATGGCTTACGACGATTCTCCGTCACGCCGGTGACACACTGGGTCCTCATGCCGCCCCGACACAGCCCGCCCGAGGCACTGCTCACGACCCTGACCACCGGCCGGGGGCGGTCCGAACGGCTCACCCATACGGAGCACCTTCCCGCCCGACCTGCGCGTTATTCACCGTGGCCCGGATCGATCCGCCCGGAGATCGTGGCCTCGGCACTCGCCGTCGGGGTGGAGCGCCCCTGGGTGCACCAGGCAGAAGCGATGAACCTGGCCAAAAGCGGTCAGACTGTGGTGATCGCCACAGGCACCGCCTCGGGCAAGTCGCTGGGGTACCTGGCCCCGGTCCTCAGCGACCTCCTGGACGGCACCGAGGCCCGCAACGGCCGCGGCGCGACCGCGCTCTACCTGGCGCCGACCAAGGCGCTCGCCGCCGACCAGCGCCGCCGGGCAGCCGAACTCGCCCCGCCGAGGGTCCGCGCCGCCCTGTACGACGGCGACACCCCGACCGAGGAACGGGAGTGGGTCCGCCAGTACGCCTCCTACGTGCTCACCAACCCGGACATGCTGCACCGGGGCATCCTGCCCGGCCACGCCCGCTGGTCCTCCTTCCTCAAAGCGCTGCGCTACGTGGTCGTCGACGAGTGCCACAGCTACCGGGGCGTGTTCGGCTCGCACGTGGCCCAGGTGCTGCGCCGGCTGCGCCGCGTCTGCGCCCGGTACGGCTCCTCACCCACCTTCCTGCTGGCCTCCGCCACCACCGCCGACCCGGCCGCGACCGCCGAACGCCTCACCGGCCTGCCCTCCGTGGCCGTCACCGACGACGCCTCGCCGCGCGGGCCGATGGTCTTCGGCCTCTGGGAGCCGCCGCTGACCGAGAACGTCGGCGAGCACGGCGCGCCCGTCCGGCGCACCGCCACCGCCGAGGCCGCGCACCTGCTCACCGACCTGGTCGAGCGGGAGACCCGCACCGTGGTCTTCGTCCGCTCCCGCCGGGCCGCCGAACTCGTCGCCCTCCAGGCCCAGGACCAGCTCGGCCGACCGCTCGCCGACCGGGTCGCCGCCTACCGCGGCGGCTACCTGGCCGACGAACGCCGGGCCCTGGAACGCGCCCTGCACAGCGGCCGGCTGCTCGGCCTCGCCTCCACCTCCGCCCTCGAACTCGGCGTCGACATCTCCGGTCTCGACGCCGTCCTGATGGCCGGCTACCCGGGCACCCGGGCCTCGCTCTGGCAGCAGGCGGGCCGGGCGGGCCGCGAGGCCCAGGGCGCGCTGGCCGTCCTGATCGCCCGGGACGACCCGCTGGACACCTATCTGGTGCACCACCCGGAGGCACTGTTCGCGGCGCCCGTCGAGGCCACCGTGCTCGACCCCGACAACCCCCACGTACTCGCCCCGCACCTGTGCGCGGCCGCCGCCGAACTCCCGCTCACCGACGCCGACCTGGAGCTGTTCGGGCCCTCCACCGCCCCGCTGCTGCCGGTCCTGGAACGGCGCGGCCTGCTGCGTCGGCGCGCCGACGGCTCCTGGTACTGGACCCGCCGGGAACGCGCGGCCGACGCCGTGGACCTGCGCGGCAGCGGCGGCAGCCCGGTCCAGATCGTCGAGGCCGACACCGGTCGGCTGCTCGGCACGGTGGACGCCGCGGCCGCGCACACCACCGTCCACACCGGGGCCGTCCACCTGCACCAGGGCCGCACCTACCTGGTCCGGGACTTCGACCTGGAGAACTCCGTGGCCCTGGTCGAACCGGCCGATCCGCCCTACACGACGGCCGCCCGCGACATCACCTCCATCTCCGTCCTCGACACCGACACCACCATCGACTGGGGCGAGGGCCGGCTCAGCTTCGGCTCGGTGGAGGTGGTCAACCAGGTGGTCGGCTACCTCCGGAAGCGGATCTCCACCGGGGAGA
The DNA here is from genome assembly GCF_042796115.1 of Kitasatospora sp. NPDC056446. NCBI lineage: Bacteria > Bacillati > Actinomycetota > Actinomycetes > Kitasatosporales > Streptomycetaceae > Kitasatospora > Kitasatospora sp. NPDC056446. The sequence continues at coordinate 82,032 of NZ_JBHTRF010000002.1, forward strand.
TCATGGGCGAGACCAAGCTCGACCTGCCGCCCCGCACGCTGCGCACCCGCTCGGTCTGGTGGACCGTCACCGAGGACCAGCTGCTCGACGCGGAGATCCCGCCCGACCAGCTGCCCGGCGCCGCCCACGCCGCCGAGCACGCCTCGATCGGCCTGCTGCCGCTGTTCGCCACCTGCGACCGCTGGGACATCGGCGGCGTCTCCGTCCCGTTGCACCCGGACACCGGGCTGCCGACCGTGTTCGTCTACGACGGCCACCCGGGTGGGGCCGGCTTCGCCGAACGCGGCTTCCAACGGGCGGTCGAGTGGCTGACGGCCACCCGCTCGGCGATCGCCTCCTGCGAGTGCGAGCGCGGCTGCCCCTCCTGCGTCCAGTCGCCCAAGTGCGGCAACGGGAACGACCCGCTGGACAAGGCCGCCGCCGTCCGGCTCCTGGACGTCCTGCTGGCCGGGGCACCCGGGGCCCCCGGGGCGGCAGTCGAGGCAGGCCCCGGCGGTGCGGCCCCGACCGGCGTGGCGCCGGCCGACGGAGCAGCGGCCGATGAGGCGCCGGCCGATGGAGCACCGGCCGGCTCATGAGGCCGCCCCCGCAGCGCTCGGGGCACCACCCGGACCGTCCTCGGCCGCAGTGACCGGGGCCCGTACCGGTCCGGCCCGGGCCCTCGCCCGTGCCGGACCGACCGGAATCCGCAACGGGAGTCGGCCGACCTCCACCTCGGCCACCACCTCGACGGCGTCGGCCGACCCGTCCACCACGCAGGACACCAGGCCGGCGCCCTGCGCGGCGGCGATCCCGACGGCCCGGGCGCAGCCTCCGTCCGGATCCAGCAGCAGCCGGTCCGCCGCCGCGAGGGCCGCGAGGTCGGCCGCCGACTCGGCCCGGTGCCGGGCGGCGACCACCGAGCCGACCGCGATCGTCGCGGCGAACACCGCCGTGCCCAGCATCGCCAGGGCGAGCAGCCAGACCGTCGCCGAGCCGGTGTCCGCGCCCCGCCCGCCCGCAACCGCCGCCACACGTGCTGTACGGGCCCTCGCCACCCGCTCCGGCAGTGCCCACAGCACCCGAAGTACCCGCAGTTGCCGCAGTTGCCGCGGCCCGGTCAGGACGGCCATGGGCCACCGCCTCCACCCGCGACTGCGACCGGCACGTCCTCCCGCGCGGCCACGGCCTCGGCGCCGACCCGCACCGTGAGGAGTCCGCCGATCCTGCCCGGTGCCGCGCACGGCGCGTCCACGTCCACCCGCACCGTGTCGGCCGCCAGCGCCAGCCGGACCTGCGCGCCAGCCGGGGCCGCCGCGCGGGCGAGTTCGACGGCGTCCGCCTCCCCTCGCGCGGCTGCCCTGGCACCGACCCGGGCGGCGTCCACACAGCGGATCTGCGCCGCCGCCGCGAGCACGCCCCAGATCAGCATCGCCGCGAGCAGGACGAGCGCCGGCAGGGCCACCGCCGTCTCCGCCGTGACGAAGCCGGCGTCGCCGCGCCGGCCCGGCCGCAGCGACCACGGCCGACCGCCGGTGCGCCCGGCCCGGCCCGAGCCCGTCCGGCACGGGCCGGGGCCCGTCTTCGGACTCCCGGCATCGGCGCCCCGGGCGGGGGCCCGAAGACCGGCCCTACGTCGCATGGAGCGCCCGTTGGAGCGTGTCGGTCAGCGCGCCCATGATGGCCTCGCTGGTCACCACCTTGTAGAGCCCGGCCGCGAGGGCGCACGCCCCCAAGGTCCCGACCGCGTACTCGGCCGTGGTCATCCCGGCGTCCGACCGGGCCCGGTGGCGGGTCACCCCGCGCACCCGGCAGGCCGCCCAGCGGCTCCGCCGCCGCCACGCGCCGAGCAACCTCCGGAGCGGGCGCCCGTTACCGGGCCCGATCGCGATCACTGTCGTCATGGATCTCTCCTGTCTCTCGATGGACGAACAATCGACGTGCGGTCACATCGCCTGTGCGAAGCGGCTGGTGAGGCCGATGACCACCGGCACCACCCCGATCAGCACGAAGGCCGGGAGGAAGCAGAGCCCGAGCGGCGCGGTGGCGAGCACCGCGGCCCGGCGGACCCTGGTGTGGGCGGCGCGGGCGGCTGCCGTCCGCTGCCCCTGGGCCAGTCCGATCAGCGGCCCGGCCGCGGGGGTGCCGCCGAGGCTCGTCCGCACCAGGCAGCGCGCCAGCGGTGCCAGTGACGGGTGCCGCTCGCCCAGTCGGCTCCAGCACAGCTCCGGCGGTGCGCCGAGGGCCAGTTCGGCCCCGATCGCCACCAGCCGGGGGCCCATCGGCGCGTCGACGCTCCGACCGACGGCCGACACGGCCTCGGAGGGCAGCGCGGCCGCTCCGAGGCAGGCCGCCAACAGTTCGGCACCCAGCGGGAGCTGCCTGGTCATCAGCTCCTCCTCCAGGGCCGCCCGCCGGTCGGCCGCCGAGCGCGCCCTGGCCGACCACCGGTGGACGCCCACCGCCGCCAGCGCCCCGGCGACCAGCCCGGTGCCGCCGCCGACCAGCAGTGCCACGGTGAGCCCGGCAGCGACAGCCGAAGCCATCCGCAACCGACGCTCGACGCCCGGGTTCGTCGCCCCGGTGCGCTGCCGCGCCCCCGTCTGCTCACGGGCTCCGACGAACGCCTGCCGCCGCCTCACCCGGCCACGTACCAGCGCCCGCCCGCGCGCCACGGCGGTCGCCACGACCGGGAGCCCGGCCACCGCCCACTCGACGCCCCGCATCAGCCGGCCCCCGTTCCCGCTCCGAGCACCCGCGCCCGGGCCACCCGCACCCGCGACAGCCCGCAGCGGCGTTCGCCCGCGAGGAGGACGGGCGGCCCGCCGGGCGCCCGAGGGCGCTCACCGGGCCTCCGCGGGGCGTCCAGCGCGCCCCGGGCCGCCGAGCGGACGATGCGCGCCGTCCAGAGCGCACCCAGCCCCTCCAGGGCCGCCCCGGCGGCCAGGCAGCCCAGGCCGGCCGGCGTGTGCAGCAGGACGGCCAGCGGACGGGCCCCGAGCGCCGCACCGAGGAGCAGCCCGGCGCCCGGCAGCGCGGCCAGGACGGCGATCGTCGCCCGCGGCCCGGCCAGTTCCCCGGCGATCTCCTCCGCCAGCGCCCGCTCGCCGCGCAGCGCCTCCGCGACCCGGTCCAGCGCGGCGGCCAGGCCCGCCCCGCTGTCGGCGGCGACCCGCCAGCAGGCCGCGATGGCCGCCGCCCCGCTCCCGCCCGGCAGTTCGGCCAGCAGGTGGAACGCCGCGGGCACGTCCCCGCCGTAGCGGCCCGCCGCGAGCCGCGCCACCGGCTCCTCGCCGAGCCCGCGCAGCCCGTCCGGATCGGCGGCCAGCCGCGCCGTGACCAGGTGCAGCGCCTGCTCGGGCGTCGCCCCGCCGCGCAACTCCCCGGCCAGTGCGGCGCAGAGCTCCACCACGGCGGCGGCCCGCCGCCCGGACTCCGCCGCCGACCGGCGCCGCAACCGCCATCTGCGCAGCGGCAGGACGGCCAGCGCGGCCGCGAGCGCGGGCACCGGTGACGCGGTGGCCTGCCCGGCGGCCAATCCCACCGGCAGGGCCAGCAGTTCCGGCGCCGGCGCCTGCGGCAGTCGGGCCCGGACCCACTCCGCCGCCACCGGGCGGCCCGGATCCCGGGTGGGAGGCCCGCTGCCCGCGAGCACCAGTCTGGAACGCCGCCCGCCCGGCAGTTGCTCCTGGAGCACGCGCCACCCGGAAACGGCCGCCAGACAGAGCGCCGTCGCCCAGCAGAGCGTGAACTGATCCCGCGTCATACCAACCACCTCCGTCGTCGGCCGTCGCCGGCCGTTCCCGCTCCGCCGCCCTTCCTGCTCCAGGCCCCGAGTAGCGCCAGGGCCCCCGCGGCGCACCCGCCGAGCAGCAGGACGAAGGCGAGTTCCACCGCCCGCAGCGCCGGGTCCGCCGACCCGGCCGCCGTCACCGCGGTCGCCGCCATGACCGCCGTCGTCGCCGCCGTCCCGGTCACCGCGGCCGGCCCCGTCACGACGAGCCCCCGGGACCGGGCCCGAACTCCGCCCCGAGCCCGGCCCCGAGCGTCACCCCGCGCGCCGCCAACAGCCCGACCAGCCGCTGCCAGCCCACCCCGGGGACCAGACCGCCCGCCGCCGGGAAGGCCACCGCCGGAGTGGTCACGGCCAGCCCGGCACGGTCCCCGGCCAGCGTGTGGATCTCCGCCACCCGGCGCCGCCCCGACCCCGGGTCCCGCACCAGGTGCACCACCACGTCGAGCGCGGCCCGCAGTTGGCTGTGCAGCGCGGGCCGGTCGAGCCCGGCGAGCGAGCCCAGGGCCTCCAGCCGGACCGGCACGTCCGCCGCCGTGTTGGCGTGGACCGTCCCGCATCCGCCCTCGTGCCCGGTGTTCAGCGCGGCCAGCAGGTCCGACACCTCGGCCCCGCGCACCTCGCCGATCACCAGCCGGTCCGGGCGCATCCGCAGCGCCTGGCGGACGAGGTCCCGGAGGGTGAACTCGCCCAGTCCCTCCTGGTTGGGCGGGCGACTCTGCAGCCGCACCACGTGCGGATGCGCCGGTCGCAGTTCGGCGGAGTCCTCGGCCACCACGATCCGCTCGTCCGGCTCGACCAGCCCGAGCAACGCTGCGAGTAGCGTGGTCTTGCCCGAGCCCGTCCCCCCGGACACCAGCAGCGACAGCCGCGCCCGCACGATGCCGGCCAGCAGGCCGGCGCCCTCCGGCGGCAGCGCCCCGCCGGCGGCCAGTTCGTCGAGCGTGAACGGCCGGGGCCGGCAGACCCGCAGCGAGATGTGCGTGCACCCGGCCGCGATCGGGGGCAGGACGGCGTGCAGCCTGGTCCCGTCCGGCAGCCGGGCGTCCACCCAGGGGCGGGCGTCGTCCAACCGCCGCCCGGCCGCGGTGGCCAACCGGTGGGCCAGCCGCCGCACCGCCTCGGCGTCGGCGAAGCGGACCCCGGTGGCCCGGTGCAGGCCGCCGCCACGGTCGACCCACACCTCCTCCGGTCCGTTCACCAGGACGTCCGTGACGTCGGGCGCCGCCAGCAGCCGGTCCAGCGGGCCCGCACCCACCAGTTCGGCGCGCACCGAGCGCACGGTGTCGAGGACCTCGTCCCCGCCGAGCGGCGGCCGGGTGGCCCGCAGGGCGGCCGCGACCGAGCCCGCCGTCGGGGCGGCCCCGGACTCGGCCAGCCGCAGCCGCACCGCGTCCACCAGCGCCGCCGCCCGCTGCTCGCGGGCCGTCCGCCCGTACGGGCAGGGCCCGTGCTCGGCCTCCGGCGGCCCGCCGGGCGGCGGCACGCTCCTGAGCGGCCGGTGCTCCCGCACACCGGTGCCAGGGCCGGGTACTTCACCTCGAAGGGCTGTTCTCCGCAGACGGACCATCAGTACACTCCTCCTCCGACCGCCGACACCGGCGGCAGCACTTCGTTCAGGAAGGTCGCGCAGAAGCGCGCGAGCGGGCCGCTCTCCCGGACCCCGGGCGGGACGCCCTTCTCGACGTCCTGGGACAGGCCCGGCTCCGGCTCCAACTCCCCGGCCAGCGGCAGCCGCAGGCCGCGCGCGATCCGGTGGGCCGGGAGCCCGCCGGCCCGGACCGGCCGCACCACGGCCCGGACGTCCGCGAGCCGCATCCGGGCCGCCGCCGCGACCCGGTCGGCGGCGGCCACCGCCCGCAGCTCGGCCGGCACCACCAGCAGCGCCAGGTCGGACTGCTCCATGGCCTGCCCGGCTGCCGCGTCCAGGTGGCGGGGCACGTCGACCACCACCAGCCCGCCGCGGCGCCGGGAGGCGGCCAGCACGCTGCGCATGGCCTCCGGCGGCACCGTCAGGGTGTCTCCGCGGTCCCAGGACAGGCAGGACAGCGCGGGGAGGCGTCTGAGCGCCGGCAGCGCCCGGGTCAGCTCGGCCCCGCTGACCCGGCCGCGCGAGGCGGCCAGGTCGGGCCAGCGCAGCCCGCGGGCCATCTCCCCGCCGAGCAGGATGTCGAGCCCGCCGCCCAGCGGATCACCGTCGACGAGTATGGTCCGCCGGCCCGCCCGCGCGGCCGTGACCGCCAGGGCGCAGGCCAGCGTCGAGGCCCCGGCGCCGCCCCGGCCGCCGAGCACCGCGACGGTGACCGCCGGGGCGCCGCCGCCCTCGGCCGCGTCGGCGATCCGGTCGAGCAGCCAGGCCTCGGCATCGGGCAGGAACAGCACGTGCTCGGCGCCGAGTTGGACGGCTCTGACCCACACACCGGGGTCGTCCAGGTCCAGCCCGAGCAGCAGCACCCCGCCGCGCCGGCCCAGTCCGGAGCAGCGATCGGCCTGGTCGTCCCCGACCAGGACCAGCGAGGCCCCGTCCCAGAGCTCCCGCGTCGGCGGCGCGCCCCGGACCAGCCTCGGTTCGGTGCCCGCGGCCGCGCAGAGCCGCAGCAGGTGCTCGGCCAGGCCCTCGTCCCCGGTGACGACGAGCGGCCCGAGGGCTCCGGGGCCCTCAGCGGTGACGTGGTCGGCGATCGGCGTCGACATGGTGGTCTCCCCTCCGCGCCGGCGGCCACCTGGGGTGGCCGGGGCGCACGTCGGACGGTTGCGGCGGACGGCCGCCCGGCAGACCTCCGAGAGAGGAAAGGGGATGAGGCCCTGCCCGGCGACCGCCGCCGAACATCACGGTGGGGGGAGATCCGGATTCCGTCATCCACGTTCCGATTGCCTGTGGATAACTCGCGGCTGTGGATGAATACGTTCACCCGGGCGGGGGTGTTAATCGGCAAAGAATTGACGAAAGGGGGTCACGGAGATGAACCGGCGGTCCACCGCAGCGTGATCGGACGATCTCCGGAAGGTCTCCGGAGCGCCTTCCCTGCACCCTCTCGGAGCGGCCCCGCTCCACCGATCGGAACCAGCCGTTCACCCCTGGTCAGCCATGAGCAAATGGCAACACAGAGTGACGAAAGATGGTCGACGGGTCGGAGTGCCGACACTCCCTGCAGGCCGTCGGCGCGGCGTGCGGCGGATGCGCCGCGAAGGGCCTTCAAGCCCTGAAAATGGCCCCGGACGTGCGACGACCCCCGCCGGGGGGGAGAGCGGGGGTCGTCTATCCACAGCCCGACTCGGGGGGGAGGAGCCGGACCGGGTTAGCACGGTCGCGAACGATCCGTGACTTCCATGGTGTACCCGAGCGGCCAGAAACACAAACCCGCACGCCCACGAGTACGCCGAATGGCGGGGTGTTTTGCGGCTCCCTCTATCCTCGGTTCCCGTGGACACCACCGAGAACGCCGACGACCACGCCGACGAGTCCCCGGGCGACACCACGGGCGACACCAGCGGGCCCGAAGAGCTCCGCTCACCCGCCCGCCCCCGGCCGGGCGGGCCGCGCACGGCGGCCTTCTTCGACCTCGACAAGACCATCATCGCCAAATCGAGCGCGTTGGCCTTCAGCCGCCCCTTCTACCAGGGCGGCCTGATCAATCGTCGGGCCGTACTGCGCAGCGCGTACGCCCAGTTCGTCTTCCTGGTCGGCGGGGCGGACCACGACCAGATGGAGAAGATGCGGGAGTACCTCTCCGCGCTCACCCGGGGCTGGAACGTCCAGCAGGTCCGCGAGATCGTCGCCGAGACCCTGCACAACCTGATCGACCCGATCATCTACGACGAGGCCGCCTCGCTGATCGAGCAGCACCACGCGGCCGGCCGGGACGTGGTGATCGTCAGCAGCTCCGGCTCCGAGGTGGTCGAGCCGATCGGGGCACTGCTCGGCGCCGACCACGTGATCGCCACCCGGCTCAAGGTCGAGGACGGCTGCTACACCGGCGAGATCGAGTACTACGCCTACGCCGAGAACAAGGCCGCCGCCATCCGGGAGTTGGCCGCGACCGAGGGATACGACCTGGCCGCGTCCTACGCCTACAGCGACTCCTCCACGGACCTGCCGCTGCTGGAGGCCGTCGGCCACCCGTCGGCCGTCAACCCCGACCGCGCGCTGCGGAAGGAGGCGCAGGCCCGGGAGTGGCCGGTGCTGGTCTTCGACAAGCCGGTGGAACTGCGGCGACGACTGCCCGAATTCTCCGCGCCCAGCGGCTCGGTGCTGACCGCGGTGGCGATCGGGACGGCGGCCCTGACCGCCGGGGTGATCTGGTACCTGGCCCGGCGGCGGCGCCCCCTCGCCTGAGGCCCGGCGGCCGCCCCCAGGGGTGGGCAAACCGGGCAATCAGTACGGACTTCCCATTTCGGGTTCCCCTTTCGCCCGAAACGCGATACAAAGGAAGCACGGCCCGCGAGACCCGGTCAGGACCGAAGAGGTCAAACCGACAACGCAGTTCAGGCCCCACGGACCGCACGTACAGGTATCCGAGCACCCACATGCAGCCGACCCGCTGTCGGGCCGCCGGACCAGACGAACGGGCAGGATCCCCGTCTGATCGGCACTTCCGGTGCATGCATGGTCACCCGGATATCTGCACCAGCGGCGGCACCCGGCAGGATCAGGTGCCGCCGCATCCCTTTGCCCACGGACCCCTTCGCGGGGCCTTCCGCACGCCCGAGCCCGGACCGGCACCGCGGCCCGGACCCGTGGCCCGGACCCGCGCTCAGACCATCCCGCGCTGCATCGCCTCGCAGACCGCCGTGCTCTCCCGCACGCCGAGCCGCAGCGCCCTGCCGCAGTGCGCGATCCAGGCCGCCATCCCCTCGGCGGTGCCCGCCAGGTAGCCCGCGAGCGCCCGGCGGTAGGCGGCGGTGCCGAGTTCCGCCAGGCCGACCTCGGCCGGGCAGATCGCCTTCGGGTCGAGCCCCTCGGCGATCAGCACGATCCGCTGGGCGGCCCGCGCGATCACCCCGTTGTGGGTGCCGAACGGCCGCAGCGCCAGCAGCTCGCCGTGCACCACCGAGGCCACCACGAGGGCCGGCGTGCCCACGCCCTGCCCCTCCGCGCGCGCCACCAGCAGCCGGGAGAGCTGGTCGAGCCGGGCCGCGACCTCCTCCGCGCCCGGGGCGGGCGGCAGTGCGGGCAGCGGCCCGTCCACGGCCTCGACCTCGACGCTCTCCACCGGCTTCAGCTCCAGCGGGAACAGCTCCTCGGCGCCCTCTCCCGCCCGGCGCGGGCGCCCGGCGGCCGGCTCGTCGTCGCCGACCGCGAGCAGGTGCAGCCGGGCCAGCACCTGGAGCGGCGAGTGCCGCCAGATGCTCAGCAGCTGACCGGCCTCGGCGGCGGTCCGCAGCGCCGCGCCGACCGTACGGGCCTCGGCGTCGGCGCTGAAGTCGGTGCGGCGGCGGACCTCCTCCAGCGGCCAGTCGGCCCCGGCCAGGGCCGCCGAGGCGCGGGCGCCGCGCAGCGCGGACTCGGAGGTGACCTCGGCCGCGCGGCGGCGCATCACCCGGTGGCCGTAGAGCCGGTCGACGGCCTTGCGCACCTCGGCGACCGCGTCGGGCACCCCGGGGAGCTGGGCCAGCGGGGCGAGGGGATCTGTTCCAGTGCTCACCTACCCGAGAGTAATGAACGAGCCGCCCCTCCCGGAACAGCAACCCCGCATCACCCGTTAGAGGCAATCCTCACTTCCCTCCCCCGGCGAGGCCCAAACCGCGGCTAGCATGGCCGCTATCGGAGACGATAACGATTTCCAACTAGGGGCGCCCAGTCGTGCGCGACCCCTGGGCAGGCGGCCCGGAGCGAGGGCCCTGAGCGAGAGCCGGAGTCCCCCAGATGAAGATCGCCTTCGTCGGCAAGGGCGGCAGCGGGAAGACCACGCTGTCCGCACTGTTCATCCGCCACCTGGCCGCCGCCGGCCGTCCGGTCATCGCCGTGGACGCCGACATCAACCAGCACCTCGGCCCCGCCCTCGGGTTGACGGACACCCAGGCCGCCGACCTCCCCTCGCTCGGCGCGCACCTGCCGGAGATCAAGGAGTACCTGCGCGGCAGCAATCCGCTGATCCGCTCGGCCGACGAGATGATCAAGACCACGCCGCCCGGCCGCGGTTCGCGACTGCTGCGGATCGTCGAGGAGAACCCGGTGTACGCCGCGTGCGCCCGCCCGATCGCGCTGGACGAGGGCTCGGTCCGGCTGCTGGCCACCGGGGCGTTCGCCGAGGAGGACCTCGGGGTGGCCTGCTACCACTCCAAGGTCGGGGCCGTGGAACTGCTGCTCAACCACCTGCTGGACGGCCCCGACGAGTACCTGGTCACCGACATGACGGCGGGCTCGGACTCCTTCGCCTCCGGCCTCTTCACCCGCTTCGACCTGACCTTCCTGGTGGCCGAGCCGACCCGCAAGGGCGTCTCCGTCTACCGCCAGTACCGGGACTACGCCCGCGACTTCGGGGTGCGGCTGCGGGTGGTCGGCAACAAGGTGCAGAGTCCGGACGACCTGGCCTTCCTGCGCCGGGAGGTCGGCGACGACCTGCTCACCACCTTCGGGCAGTCGGACTGGGTGCGCCGCCTGGAGCAGGGCGCCGAGCCGCCGCTGAAGTCCCTGGAGCCGGCCAACCGGGCCGTGCTGGAGCAGCTGCGGGCCGAGGCCGACGCGACGCACGGGCGACGGGACGCGCACCGCTACACCGAGCAGGCCGTGCTCTTCCACCGCCGCAACGCGGAGAGTTGGGCCAACGCCAAGGCCGGCATCGACCTGGCGACCCAGGTGGACGAGGACTTCGTGCTGGGCGGACTCGCGGGCGACGGCGAGCGGACGGCCCCGGCGGGCGCCCGCGCCTGACGCCCGCACCCGGGCCCGGCGCCCGAACGGGCCGCGACCTCCCCCGGAGCCACGGGGAGGCCGCGGCCCGTTCGCCGTGTCCGGCCCCGACCTCGCCCTGCCCCGCGCCTTCCCGGCGGGCGCTCCTGCGGGCACTCCGGCGGCTGCTCCGGCGGGCGCCCCGACGGCCACCAGCAGATCCCCGGCGGTTCGACCACCACCCATTGGGGTGAACCACGGGGTTTTCCGCTTCCCTCCGGCGACAACGCTGTGCAAAGCTTTCATTACTCTCGGTTTACCGAGTCTTGATGGTCCGGCCCGACGGCCCTCGGCGAGACATCCCGCACCTCGCCCCGGGCCCCTGGCGGGCCTGATGGTCCACGCCGGCCGGTGACACCCGCACTCCCCGCCGTGCCCACGCCATCCCGCCACACCGTCGCGACCCACGACAGCCGATCCGCCCGGAGCCCCACCCCGGACTCACCACCGGACCTGACTGCGTTCGTTCCCCCGGACAGACGGGAAGACAATGACCCTCGACATCTCCAGTGCCCCCATCGCCTCCGACACCACCGACCACGCACCGCCGGGCCCCTGCGCCCGGATCCGCTGGGCGCAGGACCTCTCCGCCTCGCTGGTGGTCTTCCTGATCGCCGTGCCGTTCTCCCTCGGCATCGCCCTGGCCACCGGCGCCCCGCTCACCGCAGGCCTGGCCGCCGCGGCCGTGGGCGGGATCGTGGTCGGGCTGTTCGGCGGCACCACGCTCATGGTCAGCGGCCCCTCTGCAGCGCTGACCGTGATCACCGCCGGGCTGATCGCCCAGTACGGCTGGCAGGCCACCTGCACCATCACCCTCGCCGCGGGACTGCTCCAACTCCTGCTCGGCGCAAGGCGGGTGGCCCGGACGGCGCTCGCCGTCTCGCCGGCGATCGTGCACGGCATGCTGGCCGGGGTCGGGCTCACCATCGCCATCGCGCAACTGCACGTCGTCCTCGGCGGCTCACCGCAGAGCTCCGCGCTCGCCGACCTCCTGGCGCTGCCCGGGCAGTTGGCCGGTCCGCAGCCGCCCGCACTGCTGGTCGGCGCGGTGACCGTCGCCGTCCTGCTCGGCTGGCCCCGGCTCGGCCGGCTCCCCGGCCGCGCGGGCACGTCGGGCGCCCGGCTGGCCAAGGTGCCCGGTCCACTGGTCGCCGTCGCCCTGGCCACCGCCCTGGCGCTCGCCCTGGACCTGCGGCTCGCCCACATCGGACTGCCCGCCTGGCAGCCGCACGCGCTGGTGCCCGCCCTGCCGCACGGCCCGCTGCTCGGCGTGCTCGCCGCCGTCCTCACCGTCACCGCGGTCGCCGGTGTGGAGTCGCTGTTGTCCGCCGTCGCGGTCGACCGGATGTCCCGCCGCACCGGCGACCTGGACCGCGAGCTGCGCGGCCAGGGCCTCGCCAACCTGCTGAGCGGGCTGATCGGCGGGCTGCCGGTCGCCGGCGGCGCCGTGCGCAGCACCGCCAACGTGCAGGCCGGTGCGCAGAGCCGGTGGGCCTCGGTGCTGCACGGCGTCTGGGTGCTGGCCGCCGCGCTGGCGTTGACCGGCGGGCTGCGCCTGATCCCGCTGGCGGCGCTCGCCGCGCTGGTCCTGGTGGTCGGGCTGCAGATGGTGAGCTTCGCGCACATCCGCAATGTGCACCGGCACCGCGAGTTCCCCGTCTACCTGACCACCGTGGTCGCCGTGGTGACGGCCGGCGTGCTGTGGGGGGTCGCGATCGGGGCGGGCACCGCCGTCCTGCTCGCGCTCTACCGGCTGACCCGCGCCCATGTGGACGTCGAGACCGGGCCCGACGGCTCGGTCACCGTCCACACGCACGGACCGCTCACCTTCACCGCCGTCCCCCGGCTCAGCCGGGCGTTCGCCGGGATCCCGGCCGGGGCCGCGGTCACCGTGGTCCACGACGGCTCCTTCCTGGACCACGCGGCGTACGAGACGCTGCACAGCTGGCGGTCCGGGCACCAGGGTGCGGGCGGGCGGGTCTCGATGGTGACCAGGCGCCAGGACGACGAGGTGCTCGACCCGGACGGCACGGTCCGCGCGGGCAGTTCACCGGGGCCGCACCGCTGCCGGGCCTGGACGCCCTGGGTCGGCCACCACTGCGTCGAGCAGCAGGAGGACCCGCACGGCCGGCTGCTGGACGGGGTCCGGGGGTTCCAGCTGCACACCGCTCCGCTGATCAGGCCCGAACTCGCCCGGCTGGCGCGGGAGGGGCAGACGCCCTCCCAGCTCTTCCTGACCTGCGCGGACTCGCGGATGGTCACCAGCATGATCACCAACAGCGGCCCGGGCGACCTCTTCACCGTCCGCAACGTGGGCAACCTGGTGCCGGCCCCGTTCGAACCCGGTGCGGCCGACGACTCGGTGGCCGCCGCGGTGCAGTACGCGGTCGAGGCGCTGGAGGTGCGCTCGATCACGGTCTGCGGCCACTCCGGCTGCGGCGCGATGAAGGCCCTGCTGGACGGTGTGCACGAGCGTCCGGGGCCGCCCACCGCGCTGACCCGCTGGCTGCGCAACGGCCGCGGCTCGCTGGACCGGCTGCGGCGGGCACCCGCCGAGTTCGCCGACCGCCCGGTGGTCGACCTGGCGGAGCAGCTCTGCATCACCAACGTGGTCCAGCAGCTGGACCAGCTGCTGGCGAACCCGGCGGTCGAGCGCCGGGTCGAGGAGGGCACCCTGCGGCTGGTCGGGATGTACTTCGACTTCGCGACCGCCCAGGCCTACGTCCTGGACCGCGCCGCCGGGACGTTCAGCCCGGTCGAGGCCCGTGCGGCGGCCGGTACGCAGGCCTGCGCAGAGGCCGGTGCCCGCGCGCCCGCCGGATCCCAGCCCGACGGGATGTCGGCCGAACGGGTGAATGAGGACGGTCGGGTTCCGGCCGGCGAGGGTGAGGAGGGTCCCCGGCTGGCCGCCTGAGAGCCGGGTCCGTGTCCCCGCCGGGCGGGCCGGGGCACGGGCCCACCAGCCCACGTACGGTTTCCCGCTCCCGCACGGCGGGCCGGCCCGGTCCGCGTCCGATCGTCGGTCAAAGGTCTACACCAATTCACAGTCGCCTCTTGTCAACTGCCCCATTCGCCTGGTGAGCTGTGCGCTGGGACACACGGGACAATCCCCACGCACGGGATCGTCTCCGATCATGACTCGATGAGGAGTGCGCGTTGAGCAACGAGAGCCTGGCCAATCTGCTCAAGGAGGAGCGGCGATTCGCTCCGCCGGCAGAGCTCGCCGCCGCCGCCAACGTCACCGCGGCCGCGTACGCGCAGGCCTCCGAGGACCGCCTGGGCTTCTGGGCCGAGCAGGCCCGCCGCCTCAGCTGGGCCGTCGAGCCGACGGAGACGCTGGACTGGTCCAACCCGCCCTTCGCCAAGTGGTTCGCCGACGGCAAGCTCAACGTGGCCTACAACTGCGTCGACCGCCACGTCGAGGCGGGCCTGGGCGAGCGGGTCGCCATCCACTTCGAGGGCGAGCCCGGCGACAGCCGTTCGATCACCTACGCCCAGCTCAAGGACGAGGTCTCGCAGGCCGCCAACGCCCTGCTGGAGCTCGGCGTCCGCAAGGGCGACCGGGTCGCGGTCTACCTGCCGATGATCGCCGAGGCGGTCGTCGCGATGCTCGCCTGCGCCCGGATCGGCGCCACCCACTCGGTGGTCTTCGGCGGCTTCTCCGCCGACGCCGTCGCCTCCCGCATCCAGGACGCCCAGGCCAAGCTCGTCATCACCGCCGACGGCGGCTACCGCCGCGGCAAGCCGTCCGCGCTCAAGCCGGCCATCGACGAGGCGCTCACCAAGGTCGACGGCGTCGAGCACGTCCTGGTGATCCGCCGCACCGAGCAGGAGATCGCGTGGACCGAGGGCCGCGACGTCTGGTGGCACGAGATCACCGCGCGCCAGTCCACCGAGCACACCCCCGAGGCGCACGAGGCCGAGCACCCGCTCTTCATCCTCTACACCTCGGGCACCACCGGTAAGCCCAAGGGCATCCTGCACACCTCGGGCGGCTACCTCACCCAGGCCAGCTACACCCACCACGCGGTCTTCGACCTCAAGCCGGAGACCGACGTCTACTGGTGCACCGCCGACATCGGCTGGGTCACCGGCCACTCGTACATCGTCTACGGCCCGCTCTCCAACGGCGCCACCCAGGTCATCTACGAGGGCACCCCGGACACCCCGCACCAGGGCCGGTTCTGGGAGATCGTCCAGAAGTACGGCGTGACCATCCTCTACACCGCGCCGACCGCGATCCGCACCTTCATGAAGTGGGGCGACGACATCCCCGCGAAGTTCGACCTGTCCTCGCTGCGGGTGCTGGGCAGCGTCGGCGAGCCGATCAACCCCGAGGCCTGGATCTGGTACCGCGATCACATCGGGGCCGGCAAGACCCCGATCGTGGACACCTGGTGGCAGACCGAGACCGGCGCCATCATGATCAGCCCACTGCCGGGCGTCACCGAGACCAAGCCGGGCTCGGCCCAGCGCGGCCTGCCGGGGATCGCGGCCACCGTGGTGGACGACGAGGCCCGGGAGGTCGCGAACGGCTCCGGCGGCTACCTGGTGCTGACCGAGCCGTGGCCGTCCATGCTCCGCACGATCTGGGGCGACGACCAGCGCTACATCGACACCTACTGGTCGCGCTTCGAGGGCCGCTACTTCGCCGGTGACGGCGCCAAGAAGGACGAGGACGGCGACATCTGGCTGCTCGGCCGGGTCGACGACGTCATGCTCGTCTCGGGCCACAACATCTCGACCACCGAGGTCGAGTCGGCCCTGGTCGGCCACCCGTCCGTGGCCGAGTCCGCGGTGGTCGGCGCCACCGACGCCACCACCGGCCAGGCCATCGTCGCCTTCGTGATCCTGCGCGGCGGCGTCACCGAGAGCCCGGAGCTGGTCGAGGAGCTGCGGGCGCACGTCGGCCGTACGCTCGGCCCGATCGCCAAGCCGAAGCAGATCAAGGTGGTCGGCGAGCTGCCGAAGACCCGCTCCGGCAAGATCATGCGCCGTCTGCTGCGCGACATCGCCGAGGGCCGCGAGGTCGGTGACACCACCACCCTCGCCGACAGCTCGGTGATGAGCCAGATCCAGGCCCAGCTGCCGCCCGCGAACGGCAACAGCAACGGCTGACCGGACCCAGAACGGCAGCTGTGCCCCGGGCGGTGACCACCGCCCGGGGCACAGCCGTGTCCGGGGCAGGGCAGCGCCGCCGAGAGCTCGGAAGAACGCGGAGGAACGCCGGTCGACGCCGGGAGAGCGCCAGGGAACGCATTCACCCGAATGCACGCAGCCGGCGCCGTTCGGGTGCCGGGTCGCTGCGCCTCCGGAGTGCAGCATCAGCCTCCAGGGCTTAAGTCCTTTACTAGGACAATCCGGATGTCACCCAAACGTCCCGCTAGACTGTTAACGACGCATCAAGATCCCCTGTCAGGGATCGGGGCGTCACAGGGCGCGCCGGGAAGTCTGGTCGGCAACTGCACCACACGTGCATCCGTTGCCGCTCCCAGCCCCTCAGGAGGTCCCCCGTGACCGACCAGCCGCCCGTCCACGAGCCGACGACCCGCCGCCGGCAGTTCCTCGGCCGGCTGTCACTGCCCGAGCGCACCTTCATCACCGACGCCCTGCGCACCGAGACGGTCGGCGGCATGCTGCTGCTGGGCGCGGCCGTCATCGCGCTGATCTGGGCCAACGTCTGGCCGCACGCCTACCAGAGCATGCTCGACTACACCGTCGGCCCCTCCGCTCCGCTGCACCTCGACCTCTCCCTGGCCTCCTGGGCCAAGGACGGGCTACTGACGATCTTCTTCTTCGTCGCCGGGATCGAGCTCAAGCGCGAGTTCGTCGCGGGCGAGCTGCGCACGCCCAGTGCCGCGGTGCTGCCCGTCATCGCCGCCCTCTGCGGGGTCGCGCTGCCCGCGATCCTGTTCGCCCTGGTGAACTCCGGCAACGGCGGGCACCCCGGCGGCTGGGCGATCCCGACCGCCACCGACATCGCCTTCGCCCTGGGCGTGCTGGCCGTGGTCGGCAGCCACCTGCCCTCGGCGCTGCGCGCCTTCCTGCTCACCCTGGCCGTGGTGGACGACCTGATCGCGATCCTGATCATCGCGATCTTCTACAGCTCCGGCATCAAGTTCTGGGCGCTCGGACTGGCCTTCGCCGGGCTGGTGCTGTTCTGGTTCCTGCACCGGCGCGGGGTCCACGGCTGGTACCTGTTCGTGCCGCTCGCCGTGGTGACCTGGGCGCTGATGCACGAGAGCGGCATCCACGCCACGGTGGCGGGCGTCGCGATGGGCCTGATGCTGCGCTGCCACCGGGAGGGCGACGAGCAGCACTCCCCCGGCGAGCACATCGAGCACCTGGTCCGCCCGCTCTCGGCGGGGGTGGCCGTCCCGGTGTTCGCGCTGTTCTCGGCGGGGGTGGCGATCTCCGGCCCGGCGCTGCGCGAGGTGTTCACCCAGGCCACCCCGATCGGCATCGTGGTCGGACTGCTGGTCGGCAAGTCGGTGGGCATATTCGGCGGCACCTGGCTGACCGCCCGGTTCACCCGGGCCGAGCTGAACCCGCAGCTCAAGTGGGCCGACATGGTCGCCGTCTCGGTGCTCGCGGGCATCGGCTTCACGGTCTCGCTGCTGATCAGCGAGCTGGCCTTCCCGGACGACCCGGCGCTCGCCACCCGGGCCAAGACGGCCGTCCTGGTCGGCTCGCTGCTCTGCGCGGTGGTCGCCACCGTGCTGCTGAAGCTGCGCAACCGGCACTACCGCGCGCTGTGCGAGGAGGAGGACCGGGACACGGACGGGGACGGCGTCCCGGACATCTACCAGGAGGACGACCCGGCCTGGCGGGCGAGGACGTCCGAGCCGGCCCGGCCGCGGACCGGTGAGGACCCCGGCACGGGCCGCTGACGGCCCCTCCGGACCGGCCCCGGTCCCCGCGGGCTCCCCCGGCCTTCGGAGGCTCCCGGGCTCCCGGAGGAACCCCCTGGGGCTCCCCGGGGCTCCTCGGGGGCGCCCCGAGGCTCCCGTGAGCCCTTGGCGGGCCCACCAGGGTCCCGGGGTCCCTGGGGCCCCGGAGGGCCTCCGGAGGCCTGCCGGGGCCGGGACACGTCCCTCCGGCGGGGCCCCGGAGTGGTGTCCGACTGACCGGTAGGGGCATGATTCTGAGCTGTCGACAATTCACTGACGCCTCCGGATCCCCCACCGGCCCCGGAACCGCACACCCGCGACGGCGTCACGCCGCACAGTCGCAGAGGAGAACCGCTGATGCCCGCAGGAGCCGCAGACCCGTCCAGCAACGGCCGGGCGCCCTACGAGGGCGAGCGTTCGGTGGGGCAGCTGTTCGCGGCGGCCACCGCCGACCTGTCCGCGCTGGTCCACGACGAGATCGCGCTCGCCAAGGCCGAGATCCGGGCGGACGTGAAGCGCGGCGTCTCCGGTGGTGTCTCCCTGGTGGTCGCCGGCGTGGTGGCGCTGTTCTCCATCCCGATGCTGAGCGCCGCAGCGGCCTTCGGCATCCACGCGCTGGGCCTGTCGCTGGGCTGGTCGTTCCTCATCGTGGCCGGCGCCTACCTGGTGCTCGCGGTGCTGCTCGGGCTGCTGGCGTTCCGCTCGTTCAAGAAGATCGAGCCGCCGCACCGCACCATCGAGGGCGCCCAGAAGACCGCCGACGTACTGAAGAACGCCCGGCCGCGCCCGGCCACCAAGGAGGAGATCGACCGCGCCCTGGGCCGCATCCCGTAGGCGGACCCGTAGGCGGACCCGCGGGCGGACCTGCGGGCGGCCCCTCGACGAAACCGGTCGGCGGACGCGTCAGGGAACACGTCACGCGTCGCGCCGAGGGGCTCGTCACGGAACACGTCCCGGGGCACGGCCCCGGCGTCCGCGTCCCGTCGACCGGCGGGTACCGGTGGGTGCCGGCGGCGGCCGGGCACCGGCCGTCACCCGGACCCACCGACAGTGAGTGCCGGGCACGTGTCGGGCGCGCGGATGTGACACGCTCTCGGTATGCCGCTTGACCAGAAGCCCGTACCCGCGCCGCCGTCCGCCGGTCACGGCCCCGACTCCGGCCCCGACACCGGCTCAGGCCCCGGTCCCTCCAGCGAGGGGGTCGACCCGGCCGCCGGGCAGGAACCCGCCGGGACGGCCTCCGGTGCCGCCGCGGAGACGGGCGCCGAGCTGGAGACGGGCGCCGAGCCGTGGAGCATCCGGCAGGAAGGCCCGTGGACGCACCGCGACCTCGCGGCCAACGGGGCGCGCTTCCACATCGCCGAGCTGGGTTCGGGCCCGCTGGTGCTGCTGGTGCACGGCTGGCCCGAGTACTGGTGGGCCTGGCGCCACCAGCTGACCGCCCTGGCCGAGGCCGGCTACCGGGCGGTGGCGCTCGACCTCCGGGGCATCGGCGGCAGCGACCGCACCCCGCGCGGGTACGACCCGGGCAACCTGGCCCTGGACATCACCGGGGTGATCCGCTCGCTCGGCGAGCGCCGGGCGCACCTGGTCGGGCACGCCTCCGGCGGCACCCTGGCCTGGGTCGCGGCGGTGATGCGCCCGTCGGTCATCCAGAGCCTGACCGCGGTCTCGGCCGCGCACCCGAGGGACCTGCGCCGGGCGCTGCTGACCGACCGGCACCAGTTCGCCGCCTTCGAGCACGTGCTGGGGTTCCAGCGGCCGTGGATACCGGAACGCCGTCTGGTGGCCGACGACGCCGCGCTGGTCGGCCGCTACCTGGCCGCCTGGACCGGCCCGAACGGCCTGGACGAGGCCGCGGTGCACGCGTACCGGCAGGCGATCCGGATCCCCAGCACCGCGCACTGCTCGATCGAGCCGTACCGCTGGCTGCTGCGGTCGATGGCGCGGCCGGACGGCATCCAGTTCGCCCGGCGGATGAAGAAGCCGATCACCGCGCCGACCCTGCACGTCCAGGGCGCGGCGGACCCGGTGCTGCTGTCGCACACCGCGCTCGGCGGCGGCGAGTACGTGGCGGCTCCGTACCGCTGGCGGCTGATGCCCGGGGTCGGGCACTTCCCGCACGAGGAGGCGCCGGAGGAGTTCACCGCCGAGTTGCTGGACTGGATCGGGCGCCACAAGGAGTGACTCCGGGGCGGCGCCGAGACGTCCCCGGGGCGGCTCCGGGGCATCCCCGGGGCGTCCCCAGGGCGGCGCCGGGTCGGCGCCGGGTCGGTTCCGGGGCCACCGGAGGGCGCCGGCGGGTGGCCGGGCGCACGGCTCCGCGGAAGGGCCGCAGGGCCCAACTCCCTTAATGTTGCGCTCATATGACAAGCGCATAGGCCAACTTCGGGGACCCCGGGCGGTTACCTCCACCGGCCCAGGGGCATCCATTCCGGTATGAGTTGGATGCCCGATCGCGGCGCCGTCCCACGCGGCCGACGCCAGAACAGCCCGCAGCGTTCCGCCCACCGCCCCGACCGGGCGGACGACCTCGGCTTCGACGGCCTCGACCGCCGCCAGCGTACGGAGCGGCGGCAGCTCGGCATCCCGCGCATCCTCGGCCGGCGCGCCCGCTGGGTGGGCGCACGACTGCGGCGCGAGACCTGAGGCCTCGCGCCGCGCCGGTCCTGCTGTGACGGGCCTGCCGTCATGGCCCTGCGGTGACGTTCCTGACGTGACGTTCCTGCGATGACGGCCCTGCGGTGATGTTCCTGCGGTCAGGTCCCGCCGGTCAGTTGGTGATCGGCGCCAGTGCGGTGAACCAGAGCAGGACGAAGGTCGCCACCGACATGATCGGCACCAGCACCTTGGTCTCGACGTTGTTGCCGCTGCGCTTGATCAGCACGATCTCGTAGCGCTCCTTGTGCGGCCAGAGCAGCGGAGCACCCTTCTTGGTCAGGCAGTCGCCCAGCAGGTGCGCCAGCGTGCCCAGTCCCACCGCGTACGGCAGCCAGCCGGGCGAGTTGGGCATCCAGGTGTTCATCCCGAAGGTGCCGAGCGCGGCCAGGCCGATGACGGTGATCCACGCCTCCGGACCGTTGCTCGGCGGGCAGAGCCGCAGGGCCCGGACCGCGAGCGCCAGCAGGAAGAAGGTCAGCACGAGGGTGAAGTTGCGGCCCAGGTAGGTGACGCCGGCCCAGGTGCCGCCGCCCATCAGCGCGACGAACAGCAGCGAGTGGGTGGCGTGCCGGTGACCGCCGGAGGCCCAGGCCACGAAGCGGCAGAGCGCCTTGGAGACCGGGCCGAGGAAGTTGGCGATCGAGCCGTCGTGGTGGTCGAGGTCCGGCAGCAGGGCCGCACCCGCGCACAGCACCGTGCCCATCAGTATGTCCGCCGGCTGCAGCGTGGTGTGCAGCAGCAGCGGGGGCAGGAAGGGGGCCGACGCCGCGTACAGCATCGCCCCGCTCACCGCGTGCGAATGACCCATCATCGGACTGCCACGACCTCCCGTAGAGCCCACTCCGGGACGGCGACCGGTTGAGCCGAACGGGTGAGCGCGCCGAGGCTACCAGGGCAGGCTGACGGTACGACGGATATCGGCCGGTCCCCGGCCCGGCGCGTCCGCCCGGGCTGCCGAGGCCCCGGACCGGACCGCCGGCCGCACCGGTGGCCGGACCGACCCGGGCAGCCCCGCCCCGGGCCGGACAGCCAGCCGCCGGCCTCCGGTCAGAGCGCGCAGCCCTGGGTGTCCACCCGGGCCGTCGCGGCGCTGCCCTGCTGGGCGTCCTCGCGCACCTCGGCCGCGGTCAGCACGTAGCCGGTGTCGGCGCTGTCCAGGGACTTGGCGAACACCACGCCGTACACCTGGCCGTCCGGGGTGAGCAGCGGGCCGCCGCTGTTGCCCTGGCGGACCACCGAGCGCACCGAGTAGACGTCGCGCACCACCTGGCCGCGGTGGTAGATGTCCGGGCCGTTGGCCTGGATCCGGCCGCGGATGCGGGCCGGCTGGACGTTGAAGGCCCCGTTCTCCGGGAAGCCCGCCACGATCGCGCTGTCGTTGGTCTTGGCCTCGCCCGCGAAGGACAGCGCGGGCGCGTTCAGCTTGGGCACGTCCAGGACCGCGATGTCGCGCTGCCAGTCGTAGCGGACCACCGTCGCGTCGTACAGCTGGCCGACGCCGCCGATCTGCACGGTCGGCTCGCTGACGCCGCCGACCACGTGGGCGTTGGTCATCACCCGGTGCGGGGCGAACACGAAGCCGCTGCCCTCCAGGGTCTTGCCGCAGGAGGTCGCGGTGCCCATCACCTTGACCAGGCTCTGCTTGGCCCGCGCCACCGCCGGGCTGGCGGCGAGCGCCGGGTCGGGGGTGTCGACCTGGGTGATCGGCTCGTGCTCGAAGGGGTTGAAGACCTGCGGGAACCCGTTGCGGGCGAGCACCTTGGAGAAGTCCGAGAACCAGTTCGGCGCGTCCGAGGGCAGCGCGTTCTGCACACCGCCGAGGATCGCCGAGGAACGGACCTGCTTGGAGACGGTCGGCAGCGAGGCCCCGGCCAGTGCCGACCCGATCAGCCAGGCCACCAGCAGCATCGAGACCACGTTCACCACCGCGCCGCCCGCCGCGTCCAGCACCCGGGCCGGACGGCGGTCGATGTGTCCGCGCAGCTTCCAACCGAAGTGCGCGGTGATCGCCTGGCCGACCGCGGCGAGGACGATCACCACGACGACGGCCACCACCGAGGCCGTCGTACCGGGGCTCAGGTGGTCGAGCAGCAGCGGCAGCAGTTCGACGGCCAGCAGGCCGCCGCCGAGGAAGCCGACCAGCGACAGGACACCGACCACGAAGCCCTGCCGGTAGCCCGAGACGGCGAATCCGACGGCAGCGGCGATCAGCAGCACATCCAGGACGTTCACTCCGACACCCTCCCACGGCCCGCGGGCCCGACGGGCCGAGGGCCGGTCACGGGGCTCCGGCGTCGCCGCCCGGCAGCACGCGGGAGTGCTCGAGGTCGCCCTGGACCAGGGCCAGCGCGTCGTCCGGGAGGTCGACCACCCGGGACGGGTCCCAGGGCAGCTCCAGCCCGCTGTGGTGCAGCACCCGGTCGATCACCCCGGCGGTGAAGCCCCAGACCAGCCGGCCGGCGACCGTGAAGGCCGGGCCGACGTGGCCGGACGGCTGGCGCAGCCGCACCCGGTTCGCCGGATCGGCCAGGTCCGCGATCGACACCCGGAAGACCGCGCCGGTCTCGCCCTGGTCCACCGGGTGCACCGGCGACTCCTCGCGCCACCAGCCGAGCACCGGGGTCACCACGAAGCTGCTCACCGGGATGTACAGCCGGGGCAGCGCCGCGAACACCTGCACCCCGGCCGGGTCGAGGCCGGTCTCCTCCCAGGCCTCGCGCAGCGCCGCCGCGATCGGGCCGGGGCCGTCCGGGTCGCCGTCCTCCGGGTCCAGCGCACCGCCCGGGAAGGACGGCTGTCCGGCGTGCGAACGCAGCGAACGGGCCCGCTCGATCAGCAGCAGGTCCGGGCCCTCCGGCCCCTCGCCGAACAGCATCAGCACGGCCGCCGCCCGGCCGCCCTCGACCGGCGGCAGGAAGCGGCTCAGCTGCTCGGGCAGCACCCGCTCGGCCGCCTCCCGGACCGGCTCCAGCCAGGCCGGCAGGGCGCCCCGCTCGATCCCGTCGATCCCGCGCGCGGTCACTCCGCCACCGCCGGGTCCGCGGCCTGCCCCTGGTGGGCGGCGGCGTCGGCGCGGGCGGCCGCCTCGCCGGGGAAGTCCGCCGGCGGCCTCAGCCGTTGCCCGGGCTGACCGCCCATCTCGTACTTGAGCAACTTGCGCGCCTTCTCCGGGTCGGTCACGCCCTCGCCGTACGCGGG
Organism: Kitasatospora sp. NPDC056446; assembly: GCF_042796115.1. Lineage (NCBI taxonomy): Bacteria > Bacillati > Actinomycetota > Actinomycetes > Kitasatosporales > Streptomycetaceae > Kitasatospora > Kitasatospora sp. NPDC056446. Next base: position 105,445 of record NZ_JBHTRF010000002.1, read on the forward strand.
GCAGAGCGGTGCGATCGGGCAGGCCCCGCAGGCCGGCCTCTGGGAATGGCAGATCCGGCGGCCGTGGAAGACCACGCGGTGCGAGAGCATCGTCCACTCCGACTTCGGGAAGATCTCGGCGACGGCCGCCTCGACCTTCACCGGGTCCTCCTCGGCCGTCCAGCCGAACCGCCGGGCCAGGCGCCCGAAGTGGGTGTCGACGGTGATCCCGGGGACCCCGAAGGCGTTGCCCAGCACGACGTTGGCGGTCTTGCGGCCGACGCCCGGCAGGGTCACCAGGTCGGCCAGACGGCCCGGGACCTCCCCGCCGAACTCGTCGCGCAGCGCGATCGACAGGCCGATCAGCGACTTCGCCTTGTTCCGGAAGAACCCGGTCGGGCGGATGATCTCCTCCAGCTCCTCCGGGTTCGCCGCCGCCATGTCCTCCGGCGCCGGGTACTTCGCGAACAGCGCCGGGGTGGTCTGGTTCACCCGCAGGTCGGTGGTCTGCGCCGACAGCACGGTGGCCACCAGCAGTTGGAAGGGGTTCTCGAAATCCAGCTCCGGGTGCGCGTACGGGTACAGCTCCGCCAGCTCACGGTTGATCTTCCGGGCCCGCCGCACCATCGCCAGGTGCGACTCGGGCTTGCGCGGCTTCACCGCCGCCCGCCCCACCGGGCCGGCCTTCGGCGCCGCCGCTTTCCGGACCTTGCTCTCTGCCATGCACGAAGGCTACGCCGACCGACGGGTCGAGTGGAGCGGATCACGTGCGGAAAACGGGCTTGGCCAGGGCGTGTTGTCTAATGAAGGGTGGGTGTGGCAGTTACCTGACAGGGGGATGCGGGATGATCAGGGTCCTATTGGCCGAGGACATGAGCATGGTGCGCAGCGCGCTGATGGCACTCCTCGCGTACGAGGACGACCTGGAGGTCGTCGCCGACGTGGACCGCGGGGACCTGGTGGTACCGACCGCCCTGGAGGTGCGGCCGGACGTCGCGGTGCTCGACATCGACATGCCCGGGCTGGACGGGCTGCGGGCGGCGGCCGAACTGCACGAGAAGCTTCCGCAGTGCGGGACGCTCATGCTCACCGGGCTGGCGCGCCCCTCGCACCTGCGCAGTGCGCTCTCCGCCCATGTGCTCGGCTTCCTCGGCAAGGACGCCCCGGCCGAGGAACTGGCCGCGGCGATCCGGAAGGTGGCCGCCGGCGAGCGCGCCATCGACCCGGAGCTGGCGGTGGCCGCGCTGGGCGCCCGGGAGAACCCGCTGACGCCGCGGGAGCTCGACATCCTGCGGCTCGCCGCGGAGGGCGCCTCGGTCGGCGAGATCGCCGCCCGGCTCTTCATCTCGGCGGGCACCGCCCGCAACCACCTCGCCGCCGCGGTGTCCAAGACCGGGGGGCGCAGCCGGGTGGACGCGATCCGGATCGCCGAGGAGATGGGCTGGCTGTCCGTCGGCCCCCGGCGCGACTGACGCCGGGCTCGGACCGGGGCCCGTGTGCACGGTCCCGGTTCGACCGCCGACGGAACCGTCAGGACCCTCGAACGGCGTCGGCGGAGCCCCGCCAGTGGCCGTTGAGGTCGCGGTAGAGCCCGGACTGCGCCAACAGCTCCTCGTGACTGCCCTCGACCGCCTCGGTCCCGTCCATCACGAGGACCCGGTCGGCCCGCAGCGCCGAGCTCATCCGGTGGGCGATGACCAGCAGGGAGCCCGGCCGACGGATGAAGGCCTCCTCGGCCCGTGCCTCGGAGGCCGGGTCCAGGTGACAGGTCGCCTCGTCCAGGACGACCAGCTCGGCCGGGGACAGGTATGCCCGGGCCAACGCGATCTGCTGGCGTTCACCGGCCGAGAGCGTGTCGGGCGCGATCATCGCCTGATGGCCGCCGAGCCGTTCGACCAACTGTTCCAGGCCGATGGCGGCCACTGCCCGGTCCAGGTCCTCCGGCCCGGCCCCGGGGCTGAGGTAGCGGAGGTTCTCGTCCAGGGTTCCGGTGAAGACGTAGGCCTCCTGGGGGATCAGGACGCGTCGGCGAGCGAGCTCGGCGGGGTCGTCCGACAGTGGGCGCCCACCGAGGCACACCTCGCCGCCGGTCGGCCGGAGAAGTCCGGCGATCAGGCCGGCCAGGGTCGACTTCCCGATGCCGCTGGGCCCGACCACCACCAGGTGCTCCCCCGGGCCGATCGACAGGTCGAGGTCGCGGACCACCGGCTCGGCGCCGGGGCCGTAGGCGAAGCTGACCCCGCTCAGCTCGACTCCGTACGGGCCGTGCCCGCGGGCAGCGGACCCGGGTGGCCGGGCAGCGGGTTCGGGCGGAACGGAGCCCAGGACGCGCCGCAGAGTGACCGCCAGTCGTACGCCGCTGCCGCCCAGGCCCTGGACCAGCGTCTGCAACGCGGGTTGGAGGCCCTGCATGACGTAGGTGACGGAACCGAGCAGAGCACCGGCCGTCACACCGTGGCCGGTCAGCCAGGAGGCCGTGGACAGCAGCAGGACCAGCGGCAGCCAGCCGCCGACGGCCAGTACGAGGGTCCGGTTGGCGGTCAGCCGGGCGACCCGCCGCGCCGCCAGGGCCTGCCGGTGGACCGCGGCCGAGAGCCGGTCGCCGGTCCACCGCTCCGCGCCGGCCGCGCTCACGTCACGCAGGCCGCCGATGACGGCGCCCGCTTCTGCGGCGAGCCGCTCGTCGGCGAGCAACAGCTCCCGCTGCCCCTCGGTCGTACTGCGGAGCATCAGCGCCAACAGGCCCGTCGCGGCGAGCAGCGGCGGCAGGACGACGACCAGGACCAGCGGCTCCAGGAAGCACATGCCCAGCAGGGCACCGCCGACGCTGAAGACGAACCGGCGGACGACCATGGTGATCCCGGCGTACGCCTCGCGCACGATCTCCACCTGTTGGGTCAGCCGGGCCACGCCCGAGGTGTCGGGCCGGCCGGGTGCCGCCTGCGCCGTACGCAGTCCGCCGACGACGACCCGGCGGACCAGGTCGTCCCGCAGCGGTTCCACCAGGGCCGCCAGGCGCGGGTAGACCTGGCGGGTCGCCCACGCGCCGACGAAGACGGTGGCACCGAGCAGTACCAGGCAGGCCATGCCGACCGCCGGGCGGCCGGCTCCGAAGCCGGAGTCGACCGAACCGGCCACCAATCGACCGGCGGCGAACCCGGGCAGCGCCTCGACCGTCGACCACAGCGCCAACCAGCCGACCACACGCGGACGGCGGCGCAGCGGGGCGAGCAGTTCGGTCCGGAGAGACACCTCGGGCGTCGCGTTCACGCGCCCACCTCGGCGGGGTCGGTCCGCGCGTCCTCGTGCCGGTCCGCGCGCCCGGCCTCGCCGGCGGGCGGGTCGGGCCGGAAGACGGCCCGGTACTCCGGCAGAGCCCAGAGCTCGCTGTGCGGCCCCACCCGCCGGATGCCGCCGCCCTCCAACCAGGCCACCGAGTCGCACCGGGCGGCGGTGGAGGCCCGGTGGGCGACGATCAGACGGGTGCGGCCCGCCAGTTCGGTGGCGAGCGCGCCGCTGACCCGGAACTCGGTCACGGTGTCCAGGCTGGAGGTCGCGTCATCGAGCACCAGGACCCGGCCCTGGTGCGCGAACGCCCTGGCCAGTCCGATCCGTTGGGCCTCACCACCGGACATCGGCACCTCCCGCAGGTCTGTCCGGTAGCCCTCCGGCAGCCGCTCGACGAAGGCATCGATGCAGGCGGCACCGGCGGCCCGGACGATCCGCTGCCGGTCCGGAGCGGCCACGTCGGCGAGCGCGACGGCCTCCTCGACCGTCCCTCCCAACAGGGCCGGACGTTCGAAGGCGTACCCGATCGCGCCGCGCAGTTCCTCACGCGACAACTCGGACAGCGGCACTCCGTCGAGCAGGACCGTGCCACGCTGGGGGTCCGCCAGTCGTCCCGTCACCGCGGCGAGCAGGGACTTGCCGGTGCCGGAACGGCCCACGATCGCGAGTGACGTTCCGCCCGGCACATCGAGATCGAGCTCGTCGAGCAGCGTCCGGCCGTCGACCCGCACGGTGACCCCTCGCAGTTCGACCCGGCCGGGGCCCGCCGGAAGCGACCTGGTGCCGTACTCCATGGCGGGCTCGGCGAGCACCTCCCGGAGGCGTCCGGCACCGGCCCTGGCGCGGGCGAGCCGGCCGAGGAACATGGCGGTCATGCCGACGCCGGCACCCAGGGCGGCGTAGCGGGAGGCCGCCAGCATCTCGCCCACGGTGACCCGGCCGGCGGCCAGCCCGAACCCGGCGACGGACAGCACGGCGACCTCCAGCAACGGCACCAGGAGGGCGCTCTGGGCCGCGACCTTGGTCTGCGCCCGCCAGAAGCCGTGCCCGAGTGCGCTGAGCTCCGGGAGCGGGCGCAGCACGCGCTCGGCCTCCCGGTCCGTCGTACCCGCCGCCGCGATGGTCCGCATACCGCCCAGGGCCTCGACGAAGCCGGCGGCGATGGTGCCTTGGACCTTCTGGTAGCGGGTGATCAAGGCCGACATGTCCTGGGCGTACGAGCGCAGGAAGAAGACCAGCGCGGGCAGGGCGGCCAGGAAGGTCAGCGCCAGCCACGGGTCGATCAGCCAGAGCGCGACCACGCTGGTGAGGGTCGGCAGGACGGAGAGCGCTGCCCACACGGCCGCCTCCGCGGCGGCGCCCGCGTCGGCGGCGCCACCGATCAACCGGGCGGTGAGGTCGCCGGGGTCGAAGCGGGCGGTGGCCCGGCCGCCGAGGGTGAGCAGGTGGGCGAGTTCGGCCCGGCGCAGCCAGGCGGTGCCGGTGGCGGAGCAGCGGCCCGCCGCGAGGTCGGACACCACCTCACAGGCGATGAACACGGTGATCACCACCGCGCAGGTGGTGATCCGCCCGTCACCGCCGCGGCCGGCCGTCGCACTGTCCACAGCGGCGCCGACCACCGCGGGCAGCAGCACCTGGGCCAGCACGCTTCCGAGTGCCGACAGCAGCAGCAGAACGGCCCAGCCGCCGGCACGCCGTACCGCGTGCAACAGAAGCCGGTCGGCGGCCCGCCCGGTCGACGGCTCGGCCCGGTCGGGCGCTGCTGGGGAGTGGGTCATCGCTCTGCCCGTCCGGATCGTCTCGGGTCGTCACGGGTCGTCACGGGTCGTCGTGGTGGGCTGCGGATGCCGCAGCGGGGCGCGTCGGCGGTGCCAGGGTGAAACGCGCCGCCCGGGCCTGGGCGGGTACCCGCCCAGGCCCGGGCGGCCTAGCCGACCCTTGGGTCAGTCAGCGTCAGTTGCACCAAAGCCAGCTGGAGTTGGAGCAGTTGTTGCTGTCGCCGCTGCCCATCGGAGCCATCTCCTCGGCCTCGGCCGGAAGCTCCATCGTCTGCAGGTCAAGCAGTGCCATGGTCCTGTCCTCTCTGGTGTGTCGTACGTGGACGGTCCGTGCTGTGCGAGGTGTCGCGACCCGGCCCGAAGGGCAGGGTCAGTTGCACCAGAGCCAGCTGGAGTTGGAGCAGTTGTTGCTGTCGCCGCTGCCCATCGGAGCCATCTCCTCGGCCTCGGTGGGGAGTTCCATCGTCTGCAGGTCGAGCAGTGCCATGGTTCGTTCCTTCCTCTGGATTCGGTCTTGCCCATGCGGGCACCCTTCCCGGATCGGAAGGGCGGTCGGTGGGGTGGCCCGCGGGCGGGCGCGCGGGCGCCGGCCGGGGCCGTGGGGTGGGGCGGATCAGGAGGTCCGGGCCGGCCCGAGGAAGGGCAGGTGGACCGAGGGGCCGCCCAGGGCCGCGCCGAGGGCGAGCAACACGCCCGCGGAACCGGTCGCGAGGTCCGTCGACAACCTCAGCAGTTGTTCCCCGGGGTAGGCGAGACGGCCCTGGTAGGCGAGCGCGTGCAGGGAGAGCGCCCTGATCTGCGCGGCCACGTCCGGGTCGTCCGCCGGCCTCGGGAGCCGGGACGTCGAGGCGAGGTGCTGCAGGATGCCGGCCCGACCGTTGAACAGGCCGGACAGCACGTAGTGCTCGGACTGCGAGGAGATCCGCACGCCGTCGGCGGCGATGCGGAACTGCTCGTCCTCGCGGTGCGCCAGATAGCGGTCCAGGACGATCGCCAGACCCGCGCTTCCGGTCGCGAGGTAGGGCATCGAGCGCCAGCCCTCGTTGATGTGGACCGCGCCGTCGGTGCGGGTCAGGCAGCGGCGCAGGTCCTGCCGCAGGGCGGTGGCGGCCAGATCCAGGAACGCCCGGTCCCGGGTCTGCTCGTACAGCCGGACGAACATCAGCGCCGGCCCGGCGGACCCGCGCATGAGCCCGGCGTGCGGGTGGCGTCCGCCGCTGGTCTCGGGCACGCTCTCGGCGCCGCCGAGCCGCCCGGCGACCAGGTCGGCGGCCCGTAGGGCGGCTTCGCGCAGCACGGACTCGCCGGTGGCGTCGGCGAAGTGCGCGAAGTTGAGCGCGAGGCCCGACAGGCCGCTCTGCAGGTCACTGCCCAGGCTCTCCCAGCCTTCGGCCAGGCAGAGTTCCAGGATCTTGAGCGCATCGGCGCGGTGACCGAGCAGGTCGAGCACGTGGGCCACGCCGTGGAGGCCGTCGTAGAAACCGAGCCGGGCCCGCGCGTTCTTGCGCAGGGCATGGTCCAGCAGCCATTGCTCGTGCTGCGGGAAGCGGCCGGCGCCGGTCACGTCCAGGGCGTACAGCACCCCGGCGGCGCCGTGGGCGAGGTTGAGCCCGCCCGTGCTGAACTGCTCGACGTCACCGGGGAAGAGACGGTCGTCCCGGTCCGGGGTGGCGCTCGCCAGGATGGCCCCGGCCAGCGAGTCGCGGGTACGGGCCCAGTCGGCCCGGTCCGGCGTGGGCAGCGGCAGGACCGTCGGGTCGAAGACCGTCGCGGAGGTGCCGGTGGACGGCGGCCCGTCCGGTCGCTCCGGGTCCGCCGGGCCGAGTACGTCCCGCACCGCGGCGTCGAGGAACTCCGGCGGCACCGGGAAGCGCAGGGCGATCTCGTCCGCCAGGTGCCGGGCCTTGCCGAGGCTCTGGCGGAGCATCGCGGTGAGCGGCATGAACATCGCGAGCCTGAGACAGCCCAGGGCGTAGCGGTCGATGGCGAAGCCGGTGCGGTCGCGCGGCGCCGCGTAGGCGGGATTGCCGAGCGCGGGCTTGGTCTCCGCCTCCACCGGGGACGCGACCTCGTAGTCGATCAGCGCGACGCCGCCGTCGTCGCGGACCAGGATGTTGAACGGGTGCAGGTCACCGAAGACCACGCCGCGCCCGTGCAGTGCGTCGACCGCCGCCTCGACCGCCTGGCAGATCCCGATCGCCCAGTCCGTGTACTCGGCGATCTCCGCCCGGTCCGTCCGGGACTTGTTGTACGGGTAGCGCCGACCGAAGAACTGGTTCAGCGGCCGGCCGTCCAGGAACTCCTCGACCAGGAAGTGGTGGTCGCCGACCTCGAAGTAGTCGATCACCCTGGGCACGACGCTCAGCCCGGCGAGCCGTTCCAGGACGGCCCGCTCGTGCCGGAGCCGGTCGACCGCGTCCTTCCCGTCGTTGGTCAGGCCGGCGTGGGCCCGGGCTTCCTTGAGCACGATCCGCTCGCCGGTGCGGGTGTCCACCCCGCTGTAGATGCCGCCGCCGTTGGAGAAGTGCAGCACCTTCTCGATCCGGTACGGCAGGCCTTCGACGGTTTCCCGCTTGCGGGCCTCCAGCTGGGGCACCAGGAAGTCCGGCAGCTCCACCCACTCGGGTACATGGAAGGCCGGCTCACGCCTGTCGGGCACCAGCGTGCCGTCGGGCGCCTCGATGGCCTGGACGAGCAGGCCCTGGTCGGAGACCATGTGCCGCTCGGCGAAGCCGCCGTAGCGCACGTACAGCGGGCCGGCGTTCCACCGCAGGTCGCTCAGGATGTACGGGCCGGCCTCACCGCCGATGCGTGGTTCCAGCGCGTCCAGCACGGCCTTCAGCTGGGCCTCGTCACGCGGGTAGACGGTGACGAGCTTTCCGCTGGACCCCCGGTGCGCGTACTTCATGTTCCGCGTCTGCAGGATGTGCCGGCCGGACAGGTGCTTGAACGGGATGCGCTCGGCGTAGCAGTAGGCCGACACCTCATCGAGGATCCGGTCGGCGTTCTGCCCCCGGCCGGAGGTGTGGATCTTCCAGCCCTGCTTGGGCAGCGGCTCGCCGCCCTCGGGGCGGTGGACCACCCAGTCGCCGTGCTCGATCCGGCTCCACCCGTCGGGCACCGGCCGCCCGGAGAGGGCGAAGTCCAGGCCCTCCTCCTTCAACTCGGTGGGCGAGTCGAAGAAGGTCGGATCGGCCATACAGTACACGTCGTAGTGCTTGGACATTCGCCACCCCCGTGACTTATCCGAAAAATTCCGAATTACCCTGAACGGCAACCACGAATACACCGAGATTCGTCGGCGAGAAAAGCAGGACCACCGATGGAAAGTCGGACACGGAACGGGTCCTGCGTGTCGACCCGACTTCCCGCTGTCCGCATGCGGTCATTTCGAACAAGGTCGATCCTTGCACCCGAACGGAAGTTTGGCCACGCCGTACTCCATGGAACGCACCATGCGATTCGCATGGGTCCTGCCGTGGATTGTCCATCCCGTGTCCGTCCCGGGCGGCCGGCCGCCCGGGACGGACGGCGCGACCGTTACACCGCCGTGCGGATTTGGCTAGGCTGGCCGCCGATAAGGGGCAGGGCGTCATACCGAGGAGGGGATTCCCGTTTTCTCGCGGACCGCGGATTCCGGCGAACCGGAACAAGTCCATTCCGCTTCCGAACCGGACCCGGCGGTCCGGCTCGACGGAGTGAGCAAGGTGTACGGGCAGGGGGCGGGGGCCGTGCACGCCCTGCGCGGGGTGTCGATGGAATTCCGGCGTGGTGGGTTCACCGCGGTGATGGGGCCGTCCGGCTCCGGGAAGAGCACTTTCCTGCACTGCGCTGCCGGGCTCGACCGGCCGACCTCCGGGCAGGTCCGCCTGGCCGGCCGGGACCTGGCGACGCTGGGCCAGAACGAGCTGACCCTGCTGCGGCGGCAGCGGATCGGTTTCGTCTTCCAGGCCTTCAACCTGCTGCCGGCACTGACGGTGGAGCAGAACATCACCCTGCCGCTGCGGCTGGCCCGGCGCCGGGCGGACAAGGCCTGGCTGGCGGAGATCGTCGAGCGGACCGGTCTGGCCGAGCGGGTGCGGCACCTGCCCTCCCAGCTGTCCGGCGGCCAGCAGCAGCGGGTGGCGATCGCCCGGGCCCTGGTGACCCGGCCGGAAGTGGTCTTCGCGGACGAGCCCACCGGCGCGCTGGACAGCACCACGGGCGCCGAGGTCCTGCGGCTGCTGCGGCACGTGGTGGACGGGCTGGGCCAGACCGTGATCATGGTGACCCACGACCCGGTGGCCGCCTCCCACGCGGACCGGGTCTTCTTCCTGGCCGACGGCAGCTTCGCCGAGGTCCTGGACGGGCCCACGCCGGAGCGGGTCGCCGAACGGATGACCCTGCTGGGAAGGCGTTGACATGCTCCTCCTCGCCTGGCAGACGGTGCGGGCACGGAAGGCCGGCTTCGCCGGTGCCTTCACCGCGCTCGCCTTCGCCCTCGTCCTGACCGCCGCCTGCGGGGTCCTGCTGGAGTCCGCCCTGCGGACGGGCACGCCCGCCGAGCGCTACGCGGCGGCCCCGGTCGTGGTCGGCGGCTCGACCCGCGTCCCCGACGCCGGACCGCTTGCCGACCGGCTCGCCGAACTGCCCGGCGCCGCCGCGGCCGTCCCGGAGGTCTCCTTCCCGGCGGCGGCGGTCACCGCGGACGGGAAGGTCCTGTCCGGACCGCAGGGCGGCCCCTCGCTCGGGCACTCCTGGGCGAGTGCCGTCCTGGCCCCGTTCCGGCTGGTCTCCGGCCGTGCCCCGGCCGGGCCCGACGAGGTGGTCCTGGACGCCGCCACGGCCGCCCGCGCCGGGGTCTCGGCCGGCGGCACCGTACGGCTCGCCACCACCGAGGCGCCGCGCGGGTACACGGTGGCCGGACTGGCCTCGCCACCGCAGGAGTCGTCCCGGCAGAGCGCGCTGTTCTTCAGCACCGAGCAGGCCGCCCGGCTGGCCGGGACGGCCACCGGCGCGGACGCGATCGGCATCACCGCCAAGGAGGGGGCCGACCTTCGGGCCCTGGCCGAGCAGGCCCGGCAGGTGCTCGCCGCGGCCCGGCAGCAGGACGGCGACGGGCACTCGTCCGGGCCCAGGGTGCACACCGGCGAGGAGCGCGGCGAGTTCGAGTTCGCCGACGCGCCCGGGCCCGGGGACGGCCTGTCCTCGCTCGCCGGGACGATGGGCGTGCTGTCGCTGTTCGTCTCGGTCTTCGTGGTGGCGGGGGCGCTCGCGCTCTCCGTCCGGCAGCGGCTGCGCGAGATGGCCCTGCTGCGGGCGGTCGGCGCCACGACCGGGCAGGTGCGCCGGATGATCGCGACGGAGACGCTGGTGCTGACCGTCGCGGCAGCGGTCGTCGGCCTTCCGCTCGGGATCGGCCTGGCCGCGCTGCTGCGGGGCGAACTGGTCGACCGCGGGATGGTCGGCTCGGACGTGCCGCTGCACGTCGGGCCGGTCGCCCCGCTGACCGTCCTCGGCGGTGTCGTCGTCACCGCCCAGCTGGCCGTCTGGGCGGCCGCGCGCCGGGCCTCCCGGGTCGAACCGACGCAGGCGCTGCGCGACTCCTCGGCCCCGCCGCCCGGCGTCGGACGGATCCGGACCGGACTCGGACTCGCCACGCTCGCCGTCTGCGGCGCGGTGCTGGCCGGCTCGACGGACAGCCGCAGCGGCGCCGGCACGGCCGAGGGCATGGTGCTGGTGCTGCTGCTCGGGGTGGCTCTGATCGGGCCGCTGATCGGCCGGGTCGCCGCCGTGGCGATCGGCGGTCCGGTGGGCCGGCTCTTCCCGGTCGCCGGGTTCCTCGCCTCCGCCGCCCTGCGGGCGCAGCCGCGCCGCTTCGCGGCCGCCGTCACCCCGCTGGTGCTGGCGGTGGCGTTCACCGGCACCGTGCTGTTCGTCCCCGTCGTCAAGGCGCGGGCCAACGTCGCCGAGGACGGCCGGCGCCTGTCGGCCGACCACGTGGTCCAGGCGGGCGGCATCGGTCTGCCGCCGGAGTTCGCTTCCGCCGTACGGCAGTTGCCCGGTGTCGGGGCGGCCGGCGGCCTGGCGTCCACCACGGTCACGGTGTCCGCGGGCACCGGCGGCAGCACCGCCACGCAGGGGGTGGACGCCCGGGTCGTCGACCCGCAGGGGCTGGGGCAGTTGGTCGACCCCGGGGTGACGGCCGGTTCGCTGGACCGCCTGCGCGGCGGGACCATCGCGCTGGGACAGCGGGCGGCCTCCCGCCTCGGCGTCGGCGTCGGCGCCACGGTCCGGATCGCGTGGAAGGACGGCACCGGCGGCACCGCCACGGTGGCCGCCGTCTACGACCGCGACGCTCGGTTCGCCGACGCGCTGCTGCCCACCGACCTCGCCGCCGCCCACACACCGCACCTGCTCGCCACGACCGTCCTGGTCCGCTCCGTCCCGGGCGCCGACCCGCGGCAGGTGGGCCGGGAGCTCCAGGGCCTCACGGCGGCCTACCCGATGGCCCGGGTCAGCGACCGGGCCGCGTACGACGCGGCACGGCAGCACCAGCAGGAGGCGGCCACCGCGGTCGGCCGGATGCTGCTCGGCATCATCAGCCTGTTCACCGCCATCGCCGTCGTCAACACCCTGGTGATGGCCACCAGCGAGCGGCTGCGCGAGTTCGCGCTGCTGCGGCTGGTGGGCACCACCCGCCGCCAGGTGCTGCGGATGATGGCGTGGGAGGGCGGGATCACGGTCGCGGTGGCGCTGGCCCTCGGCGCGGCGGTCACCGCCGCCGTCCTGGTCCCGGTCAGCCTCGCGCTCACCGGGACGGCCTGGCCGTCGCTGCCGGCGAGTTGGGAGGCCGCGGTGCTGGGCGGGGCGGCGCTGCTGGGGCTGGGCACCGTCCTGCTGACCACCCGGCTGGCGCTGCGCAGGGAGCCGGTCGAGGCGATCGGGGCGCGTGAGTAGCCGACCGGCCCACCGCGGGGGGCGGCCGGGCGCTCCCCGGGACCGGTCAGGCGGCCTCGGGGGCTCTGGCGGGCCCGGCCGCGCGGGCCGCGGTCCGGGCGGCCGGGGCTCCGACGACCGCCGAGAGGCGGAACCACCCGGACCCGTCCTGCTCGACGGTCAGCCGGCCGCCGACGGCCAGCAGCCGCTCGGTGAGGTTCTCGATACCGTGGCCGCCTCCCGGCCGCCGCGGCGCGCCGTCCGCGGGGACACCGTCGTTGGACACCACCAGGCTCACGGAGCCGAGGGCGTCCCGGTCGGCCAGGATCTCGCAGCGCCGGGGCACGCTGTGCCGCAGCATGTTGGTGACCGCCTCCCGCACCACGGTGGCCAGCACCGCGTCCAGTTCCGGCCGCAGCACGCCGCAGTCGAGGTCGGCGGTGGCGCTGATCCCGGCCGCCCGCAGTACCGAGACGGCCGAACGCGACTCCCGTGCCAGGGACATCTGGAGGTCGCCGCTGGAGATCCAGCGGGTGTCCGACATCGCCTGGCGCACCATCGCCAGCACTCCGGCCATCTCCGCGCGGGCCCGCTCCGGGTCCTCCACGGCCAGCCGCTCCGCGAGTTGGCACTTCAGCGCCGCCACCGAGAGGCTGTAGCCGAGCAGGTCGTGCAGGTCGCGCGCGACGCGCAGCCGCTCCTGGTCCACCGCGCGCTCGGCCAGTTCCATCCGGGCGGCCCGCAACTCGGCCGTCAGGTCGGCGAGTCGGGCCACCCCGTACACGACGATGCCGCCCACGGCGGTGGAGACGGCGGCGTTGACGCACTGGCCGACGTTCCCGCCCAGGGCCGCGCAGAGCGGGTACTGGCCCGCCACCAGGGCGGCGAAGAGGAGCCAGGAGCGGGGCAGGGTCACGGTCAGCAGCACCGACCCGGCGAAGGAGCCGGGGATGCCCACCCACGAGCCGTCGAACAGCAGGAACGGCAGGTAGGTGAGCACCCCGTGGGCCACGAGGCTCCACGGCCACCAGAGCCGCTCCAGGCGCCACGGCCCGGCGTGCATGATCTGGAAGCCGAGCAGGACCACCAGGACCAGGACTGCCGGGAGTTGGTAGGCCAGACCGTCGTGGTTGCGGACCGTGGCCACCACCGAGGCGGTGAAGAAGCCGACCGCCACCATGACGACGATGCCCTGGGTGAGCCGTGACAGGGGGTCGCCGGCCCCCTGAGGCGTTCTACGCCGGCCCGGCCACCCCGAGGGGAGATCGTCGTCGGTTCGGTACGCACTGTGTCCCAAGGAGAGCTCCCGGTAGACGATTCGACCCGCCGTGGGCGCGCGCGGGGCCCGGTGAGCACACGGCGCGACCCCCCACGCCCCGCCAAGAGCATAGTTCCCGTCAGCAATCTTCCGCTAACACTCCGTTATTGGCCGGAAATGATGGAGTTCGACCGCCGACGACCCGTGTCCGGACCGGAGAATGAGAACCATGGACGCGGACTTCGAAGACATCCCCACCACCACCCTGGCCGACCTCCTGGGCCGCGGCCGGGTCATGGACATCGGGCTGCGCCCGCTCTGGGCGGGCATGCCCCGGGTGGCCGGCCCGGCGTTCACCGTGCGGTGCCCGCCCGGCGACAACCTGATGCTGCACGCCGCGATCCACCGGGCCGAGCCGGGCTCGGTGATCGTGGTCGAGTCCGGCGACCTGGACTACGCGCTGGCCGGGGGCAACGTGTGCGCCGTGGCGCAGCGCCGCGGTGTGGCGGCCTTCGTGGCCGACGGCCTGATCCGGGACCTCGGCGAGGTGCGGGAGGCCCGGTTCCCGGTCTTCGCCCGCGGGGTGATCCCGATCCCCGGGACGAAGAAGGCGCTGGGCACCCACGGCGCCCCGGTGCGCTGCGGCGGCGTCCTGGTGGCGGCCGGCGACCTCGTGGTGGCCGACGAGGAGGGCGTCGTGGTGGTGCCCGCCGCCGAGCGGGAGCGGATCCTGGAGGCGGCCCGGGCGAAGCCGGCCAAGGAGGCCGCCGAGACCCTGGACGCCTGGGAGGCGGAGCACCGCGCCCGGATCGACCGGACCCTCGCCGAGCTGGGTTTCGAGGGCTGACCGCCGGGGACCGAGCTGGATTTCGGGGGCTGACCGCCGGGGACGGCCGTCCCGTCCACCGGGACACGCCCGTGGTCCACGTGCGTACGACGGTCGGCGGTTCACCGTTCGACCAGGGCGGCCGGACGTTCGAACAGCAGGGCTTCCGGGGCTTCCGCCGCCCGCCCCGGCCGATGACCGCCGGTACGAATGGCCCCGCACCGCACACCTCGGCACACCCCCTCCTCATATGATCGGAGCGACATGCGCCATGCTTGGTGATGCAGAACACTGAACGGAACTTGCGCCGGACGGCCCACCCGCCGGACGGCCGAGAAGGAGGAAGCACGTGGACGACGTTCTGCGGCGCGCCGCACTCTTCGCGGCACTCGACGACGAACAGGCCGGCGAGCTGCGCGCTTCCATGACCGAGGTCACCCTCGCCCGTGGGGAGTCGCTGTTCCACGAGGGCGACCCGGGCGACCGGCTGTACGTCGTGGCGGAGGGCAAGGTCAAGCTGCACCGCGCCTCCCCGGACGGCCGCGAGAACATGCTGGCCGTCCTCGGCCCCAGCGAGATGATCGGCGAACTGTCGCTCTTCGACCCGGGCCCGCGCACCGCCACCGCCAGCGCGCTGACCGAGGTCAAGCTGCTGGGCCTGGGCCACGGCGACCTGCAGCCCTGGCTGCACGCCCGGCCCGAGGTCTCCATCGCGCTGCTGCGGGCCATCGCCCGCCGACTGCGCCGGACCAACGACGTGATGTCCGACCTGGTCTTCTCCGACGTGCCCGGCCGCGTCGCGAAGGCCCTGCTGGACCTCTCCCGCCGCTTCGGCGTGCAGTCCGACGAGGGCATCCACGTCGCCCACGACCTCACCCAGGAGGAGCTGGCCCAGCTGGTCGGCGCCTCCCGCGAGACGGTCAACAAGGCGCTCGCCGACTTCGCCGGCCGCGGCTGGCTGAAGCTGGAGGCGCGCGCGGTGGTCCTGCTGGACGTCGAGCGGCTGTCCCGCCGCTCGCGCTGACGCACCGAACGCCGAAGGGCCCGTCCGTTTCCGGACGGGCCCTTCGGCGTTCCTCCCGCGGCGGCGCGGGAGGAACGGCGGGGCGGAAGGGCCGGCGGGCCGGGCGGTCAGTCGCGCTCCGGGATCAGCCCGTGCTCCTCC
The DNA here is from genome assembly GCF_042796115.1 of Kitasatospora sp. NPDC056446. Lineage (NCBI taxonomy): Bacteria > Bacillati > Actinomycetota > Actinomycetes > Kitasatosporales > Streptomycetaceae > Kitasatospora > Kitasatospora sp. NPDC056446. Next base: position 120,657 of record NZ_JBHTRF010000002.1, read on the forward strand.
AGGTAGTCCAGCTGGGCCCGGACGGACAGCTCCGCGGCCGGCCAGAGCGCCCGGTCCACGTCGGCGTAGACCCGCTCCACCACCTCGATCACGGTCCGACAGCCCGCCTCCACCGCGGTCTCCACCTGGGCGAGTCGGTTGGCCCGGTGGGCGAGGTAGTAGTCGACGGCGCCGAGCGCGTCCGCGAGAACCGGGCCGTGGCCCGGCAGCACGGTCCGCACGCCGTGCCGGGAGGCCATCGTGTGCAGCCGGCGCAGCGAGTCCAGGTAGTCGCCGAGCCGTCCGTCGGGGTGGGCGACCATCGTGGTGCCCCGGCCCAGCACGGTGTCGCCGGTGAGGACCGCACCGTCCTGCGGCAGGTGGAAGGTCAGCGAGTCCGAGGTGTGGCCGGGGGTGCCGACCACCCGCAGGTCCAGGCCGCCGACGTCCAGGCGCTGGCCGTCGACCAGGCCCTCGGAGCCGAGCCGGTGCGCCGGGTCCAGGGCCCGCACATCACTGCCGGTGAGCTCGGCGAAGCGGGCCGCGCCCTCGGAATGGTCGGCGTGGCCGTGGGTGAGCAGGGTCAGCGCGATCCGCTTGCCCCGCTCCTCGGCGAGGCCGATCACCCGGCGCAGGTGCTCCTCGTGCAGCGGGCCCGGGTCGATCACCACGGCGAGGTCCGAGCCCGGCTCGGAGAGCAGCCAGGTGTTGGTGCCGTCCAGCGTCATCGGCGAAGGGTTCGGTGCCAGCACGCACAGTGCCCGAGGGGTGGCCTCGCCGCCGACGGCGGCGGCGGGGTCGCCCGGCAGGAGTCCGCTCACCGGTCGGCCTCTCCGTCCCGGTGCAGGGCCCGCAGCGGCAGTGCCCGGACGAGGGCGCGCTGCGCCACCTCGACGAACGGGACCTGGCCGACACAGGCCGGGGTACGGGGGATCAGGCGGCGGGCGGGCATCTCGGGTGCCGTCCGGCGAGCCACGTCACTGTGGGTCATCGGGCGTCGGTCCTTTCTCTGCGGTACTGCGGGATCCGGGTCTTGCGGGGTCCTGGTCCTGCGGGGTCCTGCTGCTGCGGGGTCCTGCTGCTGCGCGGGGTCAGGAGTCCTCGGGGAACTCCCCGTCGATGGTCAGCTCGTCGTAGCCGGGCCAGCGGACCGTCATGCGGTCCCCGCGGACCTCGGCCCGGCCCAGGACGGGTGCCAGCGGACGGCCGGCGGCCGCGGCCAGCGCCTCGGCGGCGGTGCGCACCGGCGACAGCTCGCGCAGCACCGTCACGGTCGGCGGCAGCATGCCGAACCGGCCCTCCTGGTAGCCCCGGACCGCCTCGGCCGGGCTCAGCCAGGCGACCCGGTCGGCCTCGCCGACCTCCAGGGCCGCGCGCTGGCCCGCCGGCAGGGCCGCCACGAAGAACCAGGTGTCGTAGCGGCGCTCCTCGAACTCCGGGGTGATCCAGCGGGCCCAGCCGCCCAGCAGGTCGCTGCGCAGCACCAGGCCGTGGTCGCGGAGGAACTCGGCGAAGGACAGCTCGTGCGCCTCCAGCGCGGCCCGCTCGGCGGTCCAGTCGCGCGGCGCGGCGACGCTCCGCGCGTCCGGGCCGGCCAGCAGCACGCCGGCCTCCTCGAAGGTCTCGCGGACGGCCGCGCAGACCACCGCCCGGGCCGTCCTGGCGTCCACCCCGAGCCGGTCCGCCCACTCCTCGGGCGTCGGCCCGGCCCAGCCCGGCTCGACCTCGGCGTCCCTCGGGTCCACCCCGCCGCCCGGGTAGGCGTACATCCCGGCGGCGAAGGCCATCGAGGTGCGCCGGCGCAGCAGGTAGGCCTCCGGCCCGGCGGCGGCGTCGCGCAGCAGCACGACGGTGGCCGCGCGCCTGGGCACCGGCGGGGTGAGCACGCCGGAGTCGACCGCCCGGATCCGGGCAGGCCAGCCGGGCGGCATCGGGAGCGTCGTCGCTCGATGGTCCATGCCCGGATGCTAAGCGCACGAAGGCGGGGACGGCCAGGGCCGGCCCCGCCTCGGTGATCGGACTCAGTCGTTCTTGACGCGCACCTGGAGCTCGACCTCGACCGGGGCGTCCAGCGGCAGCACCGCGACACCCACGGCGCTGCGGGCGTGCACGCCCGCGGCGCCCAGCACCTTGCCGAGCAGCTCGCTGGCGCCGTTGACGACGCCCGGCTGCCCGGTGAAGTCGGGGGCGGAGGCGACGAAGCCGACGACCTTGACGACCCGCTCGATCCGGTCGAGGTCGCCGATCACGGACTTCACGGCGGCCAGGGCGTTCAGGGCGCAGATCTGCGCGAGCTCCTTGGCCTCCTCCGGGGACACCTCGGCGCCGACCTTGCCGGTGCTGGGCAGCTTGCCGCCGACCACCGGGAGCTGGCCGGAGGTGAACACGAACTCGCCGGACTGCAGGGCCGGCACGTACGCGGCGACCGGGGCGGCCACCGGCGGCAGGGTCAGGCCCAGCTCGGCGAGCTTCGACTCGACCTGGCTCATGCGCTCTTCTCCCGCTTGAAGTAGGCCACCAGCTGCTCCGGGTTCGGGCCGGGCACGACCTGGACGAGCTCCCAGCCGTCCATGCCGAAGTTGTCCAGGATCTGCTTGGTCGCGTGCACCAGCAGGGGCGCCGTCATGTATTCCCACTTGGTCATGGCCAGACTCTAGACGAGCGGCCCCGGCGGACGCCGCCGCGCGGGAGGCGGCGTGTGAGGTGGGGCACAAAGAGGGCATGATCAGGCCTGGCGACCCCGGGTGCTCCCGGCATCCGGCGCGGTCCCTGGTTACCCTCGCGGGAGGGCACCCTGGTGAGGGGCACCCTCGCCAAGGAGGGGACGCCCACAGGACGGAGACGGACGGAGACGGAGCGTGGCACGCACCCCCGGCCAGGCGGACCGGCGCGACCCCGACTGGGAGGGCGTCCGGCTGCACGTGGTCAGTGGCAAGGGCGGCACCGGGAAGACCACGCTGGCCGCCGCACTGGCGCTGGCGCTCGCCGCCGAGGGCGGGCGGGTGCTGCTGATCGAGGTCGAGGGCCGGCAGAGCATCGCCGAGCTCTTCGGGATCGCCGCGCTCCCGTACGAGGAGCGCCGGATCGCCTCGGTCTCCCGGCGGCAGCTGGGGCTGCCCGCCGGGGACGCGGGCGCGGCACCGGCCGGTGAGGTCTTCGCGCTGGCGATCGACACCGAGCAGGCGCTGCTGGAGTACCTGGAGATGTTCTACAAGCTCGGCCGGGCCGGGAAGGCGCTGCAGAAGGTCGGCTTCGTCGACTTCGCGACCACCGTCGCGCCCGGGGTCCGGGACGTGCTGCTCACCGGCAAGGCCTGCGAGGCGACCCGGCGCAAGGACCCGGACGGCCGGCGCCGCTACGACGCGGTGGTGATGGACGCCCCGCCGACCGGGCGGCTGACCCGGTTCCTGAACGTCAACGCGGAGGTCGCCGGGCTGGCCCGGATCGGCCCGATACACACCCAGGCGCAGGCCGTGATGCGGGTGCTGAAGTCGCCGGAGACGGCGGTGCACCTGGTCACCCTGCTGGAGGAGATGCCGGTGCAGGAGACGGTCGACGGCATCGAGGAGCTGCGCGAGGCGAAGCTCCCGGTGGGCGGGGTGATGGTCAACATGGTCCGGCCGCCACTCCTGGACGCGGCGGCCGTGGCCGCGGTGGACGGGGACCACCGGGAGGAGGTCGCCCTGGCGCTCGGCGAGGCCGGGCTCGGCGGCCGGTCGCGCAAGCCGGAGACGGTCCGGGCGGCGGTGGAGCCGCTGATCGACCCGCTGCTGGAGCAGGCCAGGGAGCACGCCGAGCGGGTCGAGCTGGAGCGCGCGCAGCGGGCCGACCTCCAGCAGTTGCGGATCCCGACGTACGAACTGCCGCTGCTGGGCGAGGGCGTGGACCTCGGCGGGCTGTACCGGCTGGCGGGCGACCTGAAGCGGCAGGGGGCGGCGTGAGCACCGACGGCAGGACCACCGACGGCAGGACCGGCGGCAACAGGACCGGCGGCAGCGGGAACGGCGCGAACGGCAACAGCGCCAACGGCAGGACCGGCGACGGCGTCCGGAGCACCGGGAAGCGGCTCGCGGTGGACGAGCTGATCGACGACCCGAAGACCAGGATCATCGTCTGCTGCGGCTCCGGCGGCGTCGGCAAGACCACCACCGCCGCGGCGATCGGCCTGCGGGCCGCCGAACGCGGCCGCAAGGTCGTGGTGCTGACCATCGACCCGGCCCGCCGGCTCGCCCAGTCGATGGGCCTGACCGAGCTCGACAACACCCCCCGGGTGGTCAAGGGCGTCTCCCCGGCGGCGGGGGCGCCGCTCGGCGGCCCGGATGCCGGGGACGGCGACGCGGAGGGCGGCGGTCCGGCGGCGGGGGGCGAGCTCCACGCCATGATGCTGGACATGAAGCGGACCTTCGACGAGGTCGTGCTGGCCCACGCGGATCCCGAACGGGCCCGGGCGATCATGGAGAACCCGTTCTACCAGTCCCTGTCGGCCGGCTTCGCGGGCACGCAGGAGTACATGGCGATGGAGAAGCTCGGGCAGCTGCGCGCCGCCGAGGAGTGGGACCTGATCGTCGTGGACACCCCGCCCTCCCGCTCGGCGCTGGACTTCCTGGACGCGCCCAACCGGCTCGGGTCCTTCCTGGACGGCCGGGTGATCCGGATCCTGACCGCCCCGGCCAAGGTCGGCGGACGCAGCGCGATGCGGTTCCTGAACGCCGGGATGGGCCTGCTCACCGGCACCCTGGGCAAGATCTTCGGCGCCCAGCTGCTCAGCGACGTGCAGACCTTCGTCAGCGCGACGGACTCGATGTTCGGCGGCTTCCGCGAGCGCGCCGACCGCACGTACCAGCTGCTCAAGGCCCCGGGCACGGCGTTCCTGGTGGTGGCCGCGCCGGAGCGGGACGCGCTGCGCGAGGCGGCGTACTTCGTGGACCGGCTCGCCGCGGACCGGATGCCGCTGGCCGGGCTGGTGCTCAACCGGGTGCACGGCTCGGGGGCCCCGCAGCTCACCGCGGAGCGGGCGCTGGCGGCCGCCGAGGCGCTGGAGGAGAACGGCTCGGAGCACTCCTCGCCGGAGGCGGAGCTGCTGGCGGCCGGGCTGCTGCGGCTGCACGCGGAGCGGATGCAGATCATGGCGCGGGAGCGCCGCACCCGCGACCGCTTCGTCTCGGTCTACCCGGACGTGCCGATCGTGGAGGTCGCGGCGCTGCCGGGCGACGTGCACGACCTGGACGGACTGCGGGTCATCGGGGACCGGCTCAGCGGCGGCACGGCCCGGGACGACACGGCGCACGGCGGCACGGCATAGCGCGGTGCGGCGCACGGCCGTACGGCGCGGGCCGTACGGCACAGCGCAGGGCGGTGCGACGTGGTCGCCCCGCCCTGAGACCGGCCCGGACCCCCCGGTACGGCCGGTCTCGACCTGCCCCGGCGGCTCAGCCCGCCTGGGCGTAGTCCGTCAGTATCACGCCGGTAGCGAGGGACTCCTCGTACTCGGTGCGGGCCGTCTCCAGCAGCCTCCGCCACGACATGACCGTCGGGCGTCGGCGCAGCAGCGCCCGGCGCTCGCGCTCCGTCATGCCGCCCCAGACCCCGAACTCCACCCTGTTGTCCAGGGCGTCCGCGAGGCACTCCGTCCGGACGGGGCAGCCGCTGCACACCGCCTTCGCGCGGTTCTGTGCCGCCCCCTGGACGAACAGTTCGTCCGGATCACTCGTGCGGCAGGCGGCCTGCGCACTCCAGTCGTCAACCCAGCCCATGCCGGCGCCGTCCTCTCCCGTATCGAGGCTCCCCCACGGCGGCAACGGCATATTCACCGTTGCCAGTTGAGGACGTTACGGAAGAACGACAGCTTGCAACAGCCCCTTCGGGCTCAATCTCGAATGACCCAATTGGACTATGGGTACCGGTCAGCTCACTCGTTGGAGTGATCGCAGGTCACACACCTTGCCAACCGCGGAGCCCCCACTCTCGCCACAGGCGCCGTCACGGAGCGCAACCGTTCACTCGGACACAGCAGCCCACAGCCGGTTCAAAACCCGGCCATCGATGGGCAATCCGGACAACTCTCCTCGCCCACAAGAGTGAAGGATGTTGACGCACCGAAGCTGTACCAAGCTTGTGACAAGCCTAGGCGAACGCCTGCCCCGATGTGCGGGAATCCGCGACGTAGGGTTCTCCCCATGGCACCGAAGCGCCCCCAGGCATCCCAGCCCCCAGGCAACACCGGAGCTCCGCGCGGCGGAAGCGGCGGATCACCGTTGGAACACGTCGGCAACGGCGTGAAGTTCCTGGGCGTCAGCGTGCTCTCCGGAGTCCTGCTGGCAGGCCTCGCCCTGCCCGCCGTCGGCGCCATGGGGCTGACCGCCAAGGACACGGCGGAGAGCTTCGACAACATCCCGGACGACTTCAAGACGCCGCCGCTCACCCAGGCGACGCAGATCTTCGACGCCAAGGGCGGGCTGATCGCCAAGGTCTACGAGCGCGACCGCACCGTCCTCACCGCCGACCAGATGTCGCCTTTCATGCGGCACGCCCAGGTGGACATCGAGGACGCGCGCTTCTACGAGCACGGCGCCGTCGACCTCAAGGGCGTCCTCCGCGCGGTCAGCAAGAACGCGGAGAGCGGCACCGCCTCCCAGGGCGCCTCGACGCTGACCCAGCAGTACGTGAAGAACGTCAACGTGGAGAAGGCCGGCGACGACCAGGCGGCCGTCCTGGAGGCCCAGCGCAAGACCCTGGGCCGCAAGATCCAGGAGCTCAAGGTCGCGATCAAGCTGGAAGAGGACCTGACGAAGGACCAGATCCTCACCAACTACCTCAACATCACCTTCTACGGCCACCAGGCCTACGGGGTCGAGGCCGCCTCCCAGCGCTACTTCAGCAAGAGCAACAAGGACCTGACCGTCGCCGAGGCCGCCACGCTGGCCGGGCTGGTGCAGAACCCCTCGCAGTACGACCCGGTGCGCTACCCCGAGAACACGGTCAAGCGCCGCAACGTCGTGATCGACAAGCTGCTGGAGAACAAGCACATCACGGCCGACCAGGCCAAGGAGGCGAAGGCCGCCCCGCTGGGCCTGAAGTTCAAGGACCCGCAGAACGGCTGCATCACCGCCCAGGCCGGCATGGGCTTCTTCTGCGACTACGTCCGGCACGTGGTCAAGCAGGACCCGGCGTTCGGCAAGAGCGCCGACGAGCGCAAGAAGCTCTGGGACACCGGCGGCCTGAACATCTACACCACCCTGGACCCGGACAAGCAGGCCGCCGCCCAGAACGCGGTGACCAAGCTGGTGTACGTCACCGACCCGGTGTCGGCCGCCGCCACCATGATGGAGCCGGGCACCGGCAAGATCCTCGCGATGGCCCAGACCCGCCCGTACGGCCTGGACCCGAACAAGAACCAGACCGTCGTCAACCTCAACGTGGACGCGGCGATGGGCGGCGGCAACGGCTTCCAGCCCGGCTCGACCTTCAAGCCGATCGTGGCCGCCGCCGCACTGGAGTCCGGCCTCCCGGCGACCCAGCAGTACAAGTCGGAGAACCGCATCGAGTGGCCGACGATGAAGACCTGCGAGGGCACCTGGAAGAACACGGAGAAGGGCAAGGCCCGGACCGTGCCCAACGAGTCCGAGAGCGAGAAGGGCCCCTACGACCTCAAGACGGCCATGGCCATGTCGGTCAACACCTACTTCGTCGAGATGGAGGCCGACATGGGCCTCTGCCCGGTGAAGCAGATGGCCAACAAGCTCGGCATCACCGCCAAGGCGAGCGGCAAGCCGCTCGAGGAGGTCCCCGCGATGGGCCTCGGCGTGCAGGAGATGTCCCCGCTGACGATGGCGAACGTCTACGCGACCTTCGCCGCGCACGGCAAGTACTGCACCCCGATCGCGATCAACAAGATCAGCACGGTGGACGGCAAGGACGTGCCGGTCCCGCAGTCCGCGTGCAACCAGGCCTTCTCCGAGACCACCGCCGACGCCATGAACACGGTGCTGAGCGGCGTGACCGAGAAGGGCACCGGCAAGGACCTCGGCCTGGACGACGGCCGCCCGATCGCCGGCAAGACCGGTACCTCGGACGAGAAGCGGGCCGCCTGGTTCAGCGGCTACACCCCGCAGCTGGCCACCTCGGTCTGGCTCGGCGGCCCCGCCGGTGGCGTGCCGATGAAGAACATCAAGATCGGCCCGACCCCGTTCACCGAGGTCTTCGGCGCCACCGGCCCCGGCCCGATCTGGCGCCTGGCGATGAACCAGGCCCTGAAGGGCTCCCCCGTGGAGCAGCTGCCCACCGCGAGCATCCCGGACATGCCCAAGCCGGACGCCAACCCGTCGAACGGCGCCACCCCGCCGGCCGACCCGAACGCCCAGCAGCCGCCCGCCGGCAACCCCCCGCCGCCGCAGCAGGGCGGCACCGCCGCGGGCGGTGCCAACGGCGGGAACCCCGGCGGTCCCCCCGGTGGCGCGATCGGCGGCGGGTTCACCCTCCCGCCGGGCATGATCGGCGGCGGCAACGGCAACGGTGGCAAGCACGGCGGCGGCAACGGCAACGGCTGACCGGCCACCCGGGCGGTACCCGCACCACAGCCCGAAGGGGCGTCCTCCGGTTCGGAGGACGCCCCTTCGGCGTATTGCCGGGTGACGGTTCGTCAGGACCGTTTGATCCCAAGGGTGTTGCTGGAGACCCACTCGATTCCGGCCAGAGCCGCCCCGGCCCGGCGGGCCCGGCCCGCCCGCGCTCAGGACAGGGCGGCCTTCACGGCGGCGGCGACCCGGCCGCCCTCGGCCAGGCCCTCGACCTTGGGCTTCACCAGCTTCATCACGGCACCCATCGCCTGCGGACCGGTGGCCCCGCTCTCGGTGACGGCGGCCGCCACGATCGCGGCCAGCTCCTCGTCGGTGAGCGGCTTGGGAAGGTAGGTCGCCAGCAGCTCGCCCTCGGCCCGCTCCCGGGCCGCCTGGTCGGTCCGACCGGCGGTGTCGAAGGCCTCGGCGGCCTCCCGGCGCTTCTTCGCCTCACGGCCGATCACCTTCAGCACCTCGGCGTCGGACAGCTCGCGCTTCTGCTTGCCCGCCACCTCCTCGCTGGTGACAGCGGCCAGCGTGAGCCGAATGGTGGACGCGCGCAGCTCGTCCCGGACCCTGATGGCAGCCGTGAGGTCCTCGTGCAGCTGCTCCTTGAGCTTTGTCATTTCCTCTTCTTATCCTTCGGCTGTGTGCGGTCTCAACCAGGTTTCCACCGGGTATCCACTGCTGCTTGTCCAGGTGAACGAGTATGCCGTGCCGGGGCCGGCCCGACGCCGAGCGACCGCCCTCCGGGGCGGGGGACGATCACGGCCGGGAAGCGGCGGTCACATCCGGCCAACGCGGCCGACAATGCCCGCATACTCTCGGCAGAACAGCCGGATATTGCCGGAAGCACCGCGGAGTTGCCGGTCGCAAAAGGGGCAAATCGAACGTAGCGGCAGGTTCGCAGAAATAGTCCGCGTAGTACACTCGTTCGCACGTAGCTTGAGTAACGTGACGGACAGCGGCCACCTCACCGCCAAAGACCGCTTCCGAGCAGCAGCGACAAATCACCACCACATCCCCAACTCATTTTTCCATGGTTCTGACACATTGCGGCCCGCGCTCGGCGCGAGCGCTCTCGCATGTGCTCCGCACATAATCGCGCAGGCCACAGTGATCGTTTTGGAGTGATTGGCGCCGCATCGCGGCGTGTAAAGTTCTGACTTGGATTCTGCTCACAACAGCAGGAAGCGCGGGGGAATGGACAACAATCAGCTTCGCTCCATGTTAGTAACCCAACGGAAGATGGTCGGCTGGAGCCAAGAGCAATTAGCCGAGCATTCCAATGTCAGCGTGCGGACCATTCGAAACCTGGAAACCGGCGCGATCAAGAATCCACGACGCAGCTCCGTGGAACTCCTGGTCGGCGCCCTGCTCTCCGCGGCGACCAGCCAGGACGGGCTGATATCCCACGTCACCCATGCCGGCTCCCCCACCGGGATGCTGTCCTCCCGGCTGGAACCCGGCCTGCTGACCAATGTCGTCGAGGTCCCGGACAACGCCAGGTGGCAGGGGCTGCGCCCCAAGACGGACATCACGGTCGGCCGCCAGGCCGACCTGCTGCACGTCGTGACCACCCTGCGGCCGGGCCGGCCGCTGGTGCTCACCGGGCCGGCCGGCGTCGGGAAGACCCGCCTGGCACTGGACTCGGCCGCCCACCTGCTCGACCGCTTCCGGGACGGCGTGGTGGTGCTGGAACTCGGCTCGGTGACCCCGGAGAGCGTGGACGCCTCCGCCGCCTCGGCGGAGGTGCAGCGCTCGCTCGACAGCCTGCTGCACGGCTACGAGCGGGACCCGAGGACCAACCCCGAGCTCCAGATGATGGTCGTCATCGACAACGCCGAGCACGTCATCGGAGCGGTGACCAGGCAGGTCAGGATGTTGCTGGACCGTCACCCGGCGCTCCACATCCTGATCACCTCGCTGCGGGCGCCGGCCGCCATCCCGGCCGACCTGTGGGAGGTCTCGCCGCTGTCGGTCGACTACCCCGAGGGGAGCTACGGCTGCCCGCCGGCCGCCGAACTGTTCTGCCGCCGGGTCCACTCCGTCGTTCCCACGCTGGACCTGAGCGACCAGATGCCCCACGTGATCGAGCTCTGCCGGCGGCTGGGCGGCCTCGCGCTCGCCATCGAGAACGCCGCCTTCCGGATGCGCTCGGTGCCCCTGCACGTCCTGGTGGACGAGTGCCAGGTGCTCCCGATCCTGGGCCAGGACGAGGTCGGCGGGCTGTCCCACCACCGCTCGCTGCACCGCAGCCTCGCCTGGGCCTACGGGCTGCTCGACGACCGGCAGCGCCGGGCCCTCAAGCACCTCTCCCGCTTCCCCGACGAATTCTCCATCGACGACGTCCGGCAGGAACCGGTCGACGGCGGCCGGGAGCCCTCCCGCAACATCGACGTGCTGGCCGATCTCGTCGATTTCTCCGTCGTCCAGGTGAAACGCGGCCACCAGTACGCGTACCGGGTCCCCCGGATGATGCGCGAGTACGTCAACGCCATTCCGGCCTGAGGCCGATTCGCACCCACACCGTCCACTCGTCGGGGCGCATTCCTTCCCCGCCGGCCGCTCTGCCGTGCCCGGAGTTCCCGCACCGGGCCGGCCCGGCCGTCGGGGCGATCTGAACCATCCATCGGGCCGGTTCGGCCTGCCCGATTCTCCGATCGATTCGGAAAACGCCTCTGCGGGCCATTCAGTACTGCCCGGCGAAATGCCCTGAGCGCAAATGGGGATCGATGACGACGACAGACTCCTCCGTCCGCGACAAGAGAACCGGTGAAATGCCGGACGAGAGCACTCCGCTACCGGAAACCGGCGTGGCGCCGCTGGTCGACAGTTCGAAACTGATCGGAGATCCGAGGGACGGCGCCGTAGTCCGGGCCTCGCACCGCGTCTACGAACACCTGATCGCAATGTTCGCGCCCGGGATGATCGAGGCCGCATTCGACCTCGGCGTATTCGTCGCCCTGGCGGACGGCCCGGCCACACCGACCGATCTGGCCGGACGGCTGGACGCCGACGCGCACGGCCTGCGGGTCCTGCTCGACGGCCTGTACTGCTACGAGATCGTCCTGCGGGAGCGTACCGAGGACGGTCAGGACGTCTACCGGCTGGTGGACGGCATGGCCGAGTGCCTGCTGCCCGGCGGCCTCTACAGCCTGGCCGGCCGGATCGGCTACGACCGGGCCATCGGCTGGGACGTGTGGCGCAACCTCGCCGACATCGTCAAGCGGCCCGCCCGCGGCGAGGACGGCGACTACCAGGCCAACCAGCTGTCCGCCGAGGACTACGAACAGGTCGCCCGAGGCATCAACTTCTGGGCCCCGCCGATCGTCGAGTCCCTCGCCAACCTCCTTGCGGAGGAGGAGGGTTGGAAGGGCGAGGCGGACCGGGCCATGCTGGACGTCGGCTGCGGCACCGGCATCTACAGCCAGCTGCTCCTGCAGCGCTTCAGGGGACTGCGGGCCACCGGCCTGGACCACCCGAGGATCGTGCCGATCGCCCGCGGCCAGGCCGAACGCCTGGGCGTGCAGGACCGGTTCGAACCGGTGGAGCGCAACTTCTTCACCGAGGAGTGGACCACCGGCCAGGACCTCGTCCTGCTGGTGAACATCTTCCACCTCCAGACCGCGGAGGGCTCCGAGGAGCTCATGCGGCGGGCGGCGCAGGCCGTACGCCCGGGCGGCGTGGTGGCGATCGTCGACCACATCGTGGACGACGAGACCGACGCCCAGTCGATCCAGAACCGCTTCTTCCGGCTGTTCGCCGCCTCGATGCTCGTCACCGGCGGCGGGGACTCCTTCTCGCTGGCGGACTACGACGGATGGCTCGACCGGGCCGGCCTGGTGAGGGCGGCGCTGGTCGACACCCCGATGCACCGGATCCTGCTCGCCCGGCGCCCGTGATCACACCCGGCACAGCCCGGCCGGACGTCCCGTTCGGCCTGCCGGATTCCATTTCCTCAGAGGGGACAAGGACGTGACCGACAACCTCGTGCTCGGTGCGGCGAGAATGACCGCCTCCGACATCTTCAACGCTACCGTCGCCTCCTCGGCGATCGGCGCCGCCTGGGAGGTCGGAGCGCTCGACGAGCTCGCCGAGCAGGACAAACTCGACGTCGCCGAGTTCTCGGAACGCAACGACCTCGACCAGTACGCGGTCGAGGGCATGTTCCAGGCGCTGGCCAGCGTCCGCGTCGTGCAGCGCCAGGGCGCCCTGGTCGTCAGCGACGTGAACTTCACCGAGGTGTACCGCGGCAAGGCCTTCTACCACTGGCTGTCCCGCGGCTGCGCGGCGCTCTTCGCCGACATGCCGGCGGTGCTGAAGAACGAGAACCGGGTCGGCAGCTTCTACCGCCGGGACGCCGCCGCCATCGCGATCGCCTGCCGCGACATCAACGCCAACTTCTTCGACCCGGTGTTCAAGAAGGCCCTGGGCTCGGTCGGCGGGTTCAGCAAGATCGCCGACCTCGGCTGCGGCAGCGGCGAGCGCATCATCAGCGTGCTGCGCGAGAACCCGGACGCGACCGGCCTCGGCATCGACATCGCCGAGGGCGCGCTGGGCGTGGCCCGGGCCTCGACCAGGGCGGCCGGCTTCGAGGACCGGGTGTCCTTCGTCAAGGACGACGCCACCAACCCCCAGCCGCACCCGGAGTTCGCCGACGTCGACCTGCTGACCTCCTTCCTGATGGGCCACGACTTCTGGCCGCGGGAGAACTGCGTGACCTCCCTGCGCGGGCTGCGCAAGGCGTTCCCGAACGTCAAGCGCTTCCTGCTCGGCGACACCGCGATGACCACCGAGATCCCCGACTCCGAGATCCCGGTCTTCACCCTGGGCTTCGAGGTCGCGCACCGCATGATGGGCGCCTACCTGCCGACCCTGGAGGAGTGGAACGGGGTGTTCGCGGAGGGCGGCTGGCGCCTGGTCGAGGCGCACCTCGTGGTCACCCCGGCGGACAGCGTGATCTTCGAGCTCGAACCGCTCGCCGACTGATGACACGGACGTGCTCCGGGGTCTGGCGACCCCGGAGCACGTCCCTTTGTGAGCAGTATTTCTGACGTACAGTCAGTTCGTCCGGGCGTCGCTCTCGGCGGCCTTGGGCGTGGTGTGGCCCGGGCCGGTCGGCCGCACCTCGGTGATGCCGGGGGCGCGGCGCATCATCACGGCCTGCTGGACGGCCAGCGTCACACCGACCCCGAGCCAGACCCCGTTGCCGTTGAACTTGCCGTGGAAGAAGACCACTTCGACACCGCCGACGATCAGGCGCTCGGCCAGGTTCGCCACCCACAGCTTGGCGGTGGTCCGGCCGCCCTTGCGCAGCAGCCGGCCGGTCTGGTCGCGCCACATGGGCATCGTCAGGCCCCGGTAGTAGCCGAAGGCCAGGGAGAACGCCAGACCGATCACCAGGAAGACGACGCTGGTCGCCTTCGCCTCCGCCGGGCCCGGCGGCAGGAAGCCGCGCAGCACCAGCATCGCGACCCACAGGAGGGTCTGGGCTCTGACGTCGCGGACGCTGAACTGGGAGACGAGGACGACCGCCGTGATGAGGACGATGAACGCCACGTTGAGCACGGCGAACACCGTGTCGTCCGCGGGTGAGTGCTGAGCAGCCAGGGATCCCCAGGAAGCCAACAGCGTCATTGGGCCACCTCAGTGGTGTTAAGGGTGATGGTCGGGCCGAGTAGCGTGCGGCAGGAGGTCGTCGAGCGCGCCCGCCGTGGCGGACGTGGCAGGCGTGGCGGGCGTGACCGACGTGGCGGGCGTGGCGGTGAACCGGCCACAACAGGTATGACAGTCCAGGGAGTTGACGCCGAGTCCGACGACACACCGGTGTCCATGCCCCGAAGCATAGGGGGCGGACCTGAACAATCTCCAGGCAAACCCACGGCAATCCGTCACCCGTAGGGGTGGTGCGGTCACCGAACGTTCGATCTTGCCGAGTCGTTGCCGGAGCCGCTGCCTGGAGGGCCGGGCACCGGCGCGGCGACGATCCATGTATGACCGACATCGCCTCCGACCAGATCCCTGACGTGATCAGTCAGCTGGTCCACCTCATCGCACCCACCAAGAAGGACCGGATCGGCCCGGACACCAAGCTCGTCAGCGAACTGAGCTACCACTCGCTCGCGATGGTCCAGCTGGGTCTCACCATCGAGGACGTCTTCGAGTTCGACAGCCTGCCGCAGGAGCGCGCGTCGTCGCTGGAGACCGTCCACGACATCATCGAGCTCGTCCGGGAACTGCTGGACGAGGGCGAGGGCGCCCTGCCCACCGTCGACCACCTGGAGTCCATCGTCGTCCCGCTCGGCGGCGAGTGGCCGCCGGCGGCCTGACGGCACGCCGCCGCCCCCGGTCCGGAGCGATTCCCGGCCGGGGGCGGCGGCGTACTCGGGGGCGACGTACTCGGGCGGCGGCCCACTCGGGGGCGGCGTCCCCGGCCCGGGCTCAGGCCCCGGTGCGGAAGGCCAGCACGGTGTTGTGCCCGCCGAACCCCGCGCTCTGGGTGAGCGCCGCCAACGGCCCGGCGGGCAGCGGCCGGGGGACGAACCGCACCACGTCCAGGTCGATCGCGTCGTCCAGGTCGTCCACGTTGATGGTGGGCGGGGCGGTGCGGTGGTGCAGGGCCAGGACGGTCATCGCGGCGGCCAGCGAGCCGGAGGCACCGATCAGGTGTCCGGCCGACGACTTGACGGCCGACACGGCCGGCCGCAGGCCGTCCAGCGCGGAGCGGATCGCCAGCGCCTCGGCCGCGTCGCCCACCGAGGTCGAGGAGGCGTGCGCGCTGACGTGGCCGACCTCGGCCGGCGCGACCCCGCCGTCCGCCAGCGCCCGCCGGATGGCCCGCGCCATCCCCTCCCCGGCCGGGTGCGGGCGGGTGATGTGGTGGGCGTCGACGCTCGACCCGGCCCCGGCGAGCTCCGCGTAGATCCGGGCACCGCGCCGCCGGGCGTGCTCACCGGACTCCAGGACCAGCACCGCCGCGCCCTCGCCCAGGACGAAGCCGTCCCGCTTCTTGTCGAACGGCCGGGAGGCGCAGGCCGGGGCGTCGTTGTTGCGGGAGAGCGCCTTCATCGCGGCGAAGGCGGTGAGCGCCATCGGGTTGACGACCGCCTCCGTGCCGCCGGCCACCACCACGTCGGCCCGGCCCAGGCGGATCAGGTCCAGCCCGGCCGCGATGGCGTCGGCGCCCGCCGCACAGGCCGTGGACGGCGCGTGGGCCACCGCCGTGGCGTTCAGCTCCAACGCGCACAGCGCCGCCGCGGCGTTGTTCATCAGCATCGGCAGGGTGAACGGGGAGACCCGGCGGGTGTCCCCGGCGCGGATCAGGTCGTGGGCCGGGAGCAGGGTGCTCAGGCCGCCGATGCCGCTGCCGATGACCACGGCGAGGCGCTCGGACTCCGGGTGCCCCGGGGCGCCCGCGGCGGCGCCGAAGCCCGCGTCCCGCCAGGCCTCCCGCTGGGCCAGCAGCGCGAACTGCGCGGAGCGGTCGGTCCGCCGGGCCTGGACCCGGTCGATCAGCGGGGCCGGCTCCACGGCGGCCGGTGCGGCGATCCGCACCGGCAGGTCCTCGGCCCAGGGCTCACCGATCGCCACCGCCGCCGAGACCCCGTCGAGCAGTGCCTTCCAGGTGGACCGGGCGTCGCCGCCCAGCGGCGTCGTGGCGCCGAGCCCGGTGATGACGACGTCGTCGCGCTGCGCAGGCACGCGGCTCCTCCGATTCGTTCTCGTGACGGCGGTCTGGTGCGGGGTCCGGCGGGCGCGTCCGACGGGTCAGCCGACGGGGAGCACCCGGCGGGACCGTCCGACTGGTCAGCCGACGGGTCAGCCGACGCCCGCGAAGGCCTCCGGCTTGGCGAGCCGCTCGCCCAGGAAGAGGTCGCGCAGCTTCGGGCTGAGCAGGCCGACCTGCCGCAGGATGTGGATCACCTGCTGGAACAGCAGCTGGCGGTAGCCGAACATCATCGGGTCGTTCATGGCGAAGGCGATGCCGCGCTCGACGTCCAGCTCCATCCGCTCCCACACCTCGCGCAGCAGGAAGCGGCGGGACATCAGGAAGACCGACTCCAGCAGGAACTCCTCCCGCTCCGCCCGCTCCCTGCCGCTCATCTGCTCGTACATGCCGGTGAGCGAGACCACGCCGAAGCCGATGTGCCGCGCCTCGTCCTTGGCGATCATCCGGGTGATCTGGGTGATGATCGGCTCGCCGAAGCCGGTGCCCGCCAGCCGGGTCGCCGCCAGGGCGAGGCCCTCGACGATCACCTGCATCCCGAGGTAGACGATGTCCCAGTCGGACTCGGTGAGCAGGTCGCGCAGCAGCGACTTGAGGCCCGGGTTGATCGGGTAGGAGTTGCCCAGCTTCTCGTCGACGTACCTGGCGTACGCCTCGACGTGCCGGGCCTCGTCGGCGACCTGGGCGGCCGCGTAGATCTTGGCCTCCATGTCGGGAACGGTCTCCACCAGCCGGGCGGTGGTCACCAGGGCGCCCTGTTCGCCGTGCAGGAACTGGCTGATCATCCAGGACAGGTACTCCCAGCGGAACTGGTTGATCAGCTCCTCGGGGACCGGGCTGCCCTCGCCGCGGAAGTTCTGGAGTCCCGTGCTCTGGCCCTCGTTCAGCAGCGAGCCGAACCGGACCTCATGGCTCCAGTCGATGTCGGTCGCGGCGTTCCACTGCGCGGTCTTGCTCTTCTCGTAGAGCGACCAGAGCCGGTTGTTCCGTTCGCCGTAGTTCCAGTTGAGATTGGCCTTGAACGCGGCGTCGACCTCCATCAGACTCTCCCTGGTCCGGTCCAGGGTGAACAGCACGGTTTCGCGCTCTTCGTGGATTTCGGTAGTCATCGCCGCCGGGCCCCTTCGGATTGACGTCCTGCCACACCGGCTACTCTCGGGCGGGAACCGCGCGGAAGCCCAGGAACTCCCTGGGCAACTTGCAGGCATGACGAGTTGCCTGCGCCCCTGCCTGGAAGGCCCCGGCACCCCCTGGCGACACTGCACCGGAACACCACCGGGCGTTCCGAGTTCCCGCGCACAGGAGCCAGGCATGGAGCCGATTCCCGTTCCCCGTCCGACCCGGCGGCTGACCGCCGAGCTCGAAGGCCTGCTGGGCGACCCGCTGGACCCGGCCGGCCCGTTCTCCTTCGCCGAGGTCGTGGAGCACGAGGAGCTCGACGAGGTCCCGCCCGGCGCGGAGCGGCTGCTCCTGGACTGGGGCCTGCCGGAGCGGCTCGTCCCGGCGGCGGCCGGCGGGCGGATGCTCAACCTGGAGTCGGTCCTGGCGGTGACCCGCTCGCTGGCCCGCCGCAACCTGACCATGGCGGTGATGTTCGGCTCCAGCATGCTCGGCTGCCAGCCGGTGTGGCTCTGGGGGACGCCCGAGCAGCGGAAGCGGGTCGCCGAGGCGGTGACCGCCGGGGACAAGCTGTGCTTCGCCATCTCCGAGGCGGACGTCGGCAGCGACCTGACCACCAGCGCCACCACCGCCGTACCGGACGGCGGGCACTACGTCCTGGACGGCGAGAAGTGGCCCGTCGGCAACGGCAACCGGGCCCGCTTCTACACGGTCCTGGCCCAGGGCCCGCGCGGCCCGATGCTGCTGCTGGTCGACAAGGAGGACCTGGACCCCGGCAGCGTCGAGCACAAGCCGGTCGTCCGCGCCCTCGGCCTGCGCGGCCACGACGTCAGCGGCATCCGGTTCACCGGCTCCCGGGTGCCCGCCGCCGGGGCGGTCGTCGGACGGCCCGGCCGCGCCCTGATCGACACCGTCCGCACCCTCCAGATCACCCGCACCGCGATCGGCGGGATGTCCCTGGGCAGCATGGACGCCGCGCTGCGGATCGGGCTGGACTACGCGCACGAGCGCCGGCTGTACGGCGCCGAGATCTACCGGATCCCGGTGGTCCGGCAGCACCTCGTCGACGCGCACCTGGACCTGCTGGTCTCCGACTGCGTGGCGGTCCCGGTCGCCCGGGCGCTCACCCTCGCCCCGGCCCGGCTCGCGCTGTGGTCCTCGGTGGTCAAGTACCTGGTGCCGGTGATCGGCGAGGAGACCCTGGAGCAGATGGCGAAGGTCCTCGCCGCCCGTGGCTACCTGCGCGAACTGGTCGCCTCCGGCGCCTTCCAGAAGATCCGCCGGGACCACTGCATCACCTCGGTCTTCGAGGGCACCACCCACGTCAACCTGTTCAACATCGCCACCCAGCTGGCCGCGCTGGCCCCGCTCGCCGACCTGCCCGCCGAGGGCTCCGAGGAGCTCCTGGAGCGGCTGTTCGACCTCTCCGCCGAGGCGCCGGTCTGGGAGCCGGACGGCAACCGGCTGGCGCTGGCGACCAACGGGCAGGACGAGATCACCCGGGGCTGGCGCACCGCCGCGGACCTGCTGGCCCGGGTCGCCGCCGCCGAGTGCCCGCCCGGGCAGGCCGACGACCTGGCCGAGGCGGTCGCCGCGCTGGACGGCCGCCGGGCCGCGCTGTACGGCCGCGTCGCGGAGCACGGCATCGACGCCGCCTCGGTCGCGGGCTCGCGCACCGCGGAGGACCACTGCGTCTTCCACGCCGCCGCCTCCTGCGTACGGGTGTGGCTGCACAACCGGGGCACCGCGCCGGACGCGGGCTGGCTCGTCCTGGTGCTGCGCCGGCTGCTGCAGCGGCTGGACCGGGACGTGGTGCCGGACGGGCGGGAGGCGTACCTGCCGGGGCTGGAGGCCGTCATGGAGGACTGCCGGGTCAGCCGGCGGTACTTCGGCCTGGAGGCCGTGCTGGAGCACGGCGCGCGGGACTGAGCGGAGGACGGCGGAGGGCGGTTCCGACGTCGTGTCGTCGGAACCGCCCTCGTCCGTCCTCCCCGCCCGGGCAGCCGGGCCGAGCGGGTCGGACAGGTCAGGCGGGCACCAGGGTGACCGGCAGGGTGGCGTAGCCGCTGAGGAAGTTGGAGTAGACCCGGGTCGGCTCGCCGGCCGGCCGGATCTGCGCCACGTGCTCCTTCAACCCGTCCAGCATCCCGGCCAGTTCGGCCTTCGCCAGGTAGGCGCCCATGCAGTAGTGCGGGCCGTGGGCGAAGGTCAGGTGCTTGCCGGCGTTGCCGCGGTCCAGCCGGAACTCGTCCGGCGCGTCGAAGACCCGCTCGTCCCGGTTGGCGGAGCCGTTCCACATCGTCACGATGTCGCCGGTCTCGATGAACTCGCCGTGCAGCAGCAGGTCGGTGGTGGCCCGCCGGCCGCTGTGCAGGGTGGGCGTGGTCCAGCGGAGGATCTCCTCGACGGCCGCGTCGGTGGACACGGCGCCGCTGCGCAGCGCCTCCCACTGCTCGGGGTGGTGCGCCAGCGCGTGCACGCCGCCGACCATGGCGAGCCGGGTGGTCTCCAGGCCGCCGATGATGATGCTGTAGCAGTTGAAGATCACCTCCTCGACGGTGAGCCTGCGGTCGCCGACGCTCTGCTCGACCAGCGCGCTGACCACGTCCTCGCCCGGCTCGCGGGCGCGCAGCCGGGCCAGTTCGGAGATGTACAGCAGCAGGTCGTTGCGGGCCGCCCAGGTGCCCTCGGCGGTGGGGGTGCCGTCGGTGGCGGCGAGCGCGCCGGAGGTCATCGGGATCAGCTTCGGGCGGTCCTGCGGGGGAACGCCGAGCAGGTCGCAGATGGCCGCCAGCGGGATGTCGGCGGCCACGTCCCGGCCGAAGTCGCACTGCTCCAGCGCGGTGGCCTCCAGGATCAGCTGCCGGACGCCGTTGCGGGCCGCCTCCACGGTCGCGGTGAGCGCGCGCGGGGTGAACGGCCGGGTCAGGATGCCGCGCAGCGCGGTGTGGTCCGGGCCGTCGGTGACGGTCAGCATCTGGCCGACCGCCGAGTCGTTGTCCGCCAGCAGCGTCTCCAGCATGTTGCCGTGCGCCGAGGTGAACGAGGCGTTGTCCTTGTAGAGGGTCTCCATGTCCTCCCTGCGGGTGACGACCCAGAAGCCCTCGCCGCGCTCGGTCTCGCGGTGGCGGTACAGCGGGGCCTTGTCGCGCAGGTGGCGCCAGACCTCGGTGAGGTCGCGGGTGGCGTGCAGGACCGGGTCGACGAGGTCGATCCGGTCCAGCTCGTCGGGGTCCTGGACGGGACGGTTGTCCATGGTTACTGGCCGCCTTCGGGAGCGTCCTGGTCGGGCCGCGGCTGCGGCGCGAGGGGGCCGGGGAAGAACGCGGTGGTGGCGCCGGCCGTCTCGCCGCCGTCCACCACGAACTCCTGGCCGGTGACGAACGAGGCCTGGTCGGAGGCGAGGAAGTGGAAGACCCCGGCGATCTCCTCCGGGGAGGCGTGCCGGCGCGCCGGGATCCGCTCGTTGACCTCGTCCAGCATCGCGTCGGTGTACTCGGCGCGCTGCATCGGCGTCAGCACCGCGCCGGGGGTGACGCAGGCGGTGCGCACCAGCGGGCTGAGCTCCATCGCGAAGGTCTGACAGAGCGAGGCGACACCGGCCTTGGTGGCGTTGTACGGCGCGTAGAGCGGGTAGCCGCGGCTGCCGTTGACCGAGGCGGTGGCGAGCAGCACGCCGTGGCCCTGCTGGACCAGGTACGGCGCCGAGTGGCGCCACAGGGCCAGCACGCCGACCAGGTTGACGTCGACGGCGCGGCGCACGTCGGCCTCGGTCAGCTCCAGCACCCCGGCGCGGATGCTGACGCCGGCGTTGGCGATCACCACGTCGGGGCCGCCCCGGGCGGCGTGCACGGTGTCGACGGCCTCCTTGACGGCCTGCCAGTCGGCGACGTCGACCTCCAGGAAGCTCACCGAGCCGGGGCCGCCGTCCAGGCCCGCCGCCGGGGCACCGGGCTTGGCGACGTCGAGGTTCACCACGTGGTCGCCGGAGGCGGCGAACCGCTCGGCGGTGGCCTTCCCGATGCCGCTGGAGGCGCCGGAGACGATGACTGTGCGCATGGGCGGGGGCCTTTCGAACGGCGCCGGGGCCCGGCCGCCGGAGCGGCCGGGTCCCGGCTGGGTGTGCGGGGTGCGGGGTGCGGGGTGCAGGTGCAGGTGCGGGGTGCGGGTGCGGGGTGCAGGTGCGGGGTGCGGGTGCGGGGTGCGGGTGCGGGGTCCGGGTCGGGCCCGGGGGTCAGACGATGACCCGGTGCCGGTCGGGGGCGTAGCCGGCCAGGTTGCGGCGCAGGTTGCGGCTGACGGTGATCTTCTTCAGCCAGCGGTCGGTGCCGTCGTACCGGGCCTTGAAGGAGCGCCGGCCGTGCGCCGCCTGGTAGTTGTCCACCACCAGCAGGGTGCCGGGGCCGACCACCACCTCCTGCTGGACCCTGGTCAGCTCGGCCATCAGCCGCTCCAGGGCCCCGGCGGCCTCCCGGTCGTCGCCGACGCAGCGCATGAACGGCAGGTCGATGCGCAGGTACGGGGAGAGGCGGTCGCCGAACAGCGCGCTGGTGGGCGTGGGGTCGTCGGCCATCCGGCGGAGCTTGGCGAGCGCCGGGTGGTCCGGGTCCGAGGTCTCCAACTGCCGGATGTGCTCGGTGTCGGGGAGGATGTGGTACCGGTCCTGGGCCAGCACCTCCCGGGTGCGGTCGTCGAGCCGGACGTCCCGGACGGAGGCCACGATGGTCGGCACCGCGTCGGCGTTGCGCAGGCCGAGCAGGACCAGGTAGTCGCAGCGGTTGGGGTGGAAGCCGTCCTCGGTGTGGAACTCCAGCAGGGCCTCGCTGCCGTAGCCGCTCTGCCGGTCCTCGTCGCCGCGGATCGGCAGGATGTTCTGGATGATGCTGCCCTCCTGGAGGGTGGCCCAGCCGAAGGGCTCGCCCAGGGCGAGGCCGACCAGGGCGAGCATGGCCTCCTGGGTGCGGGCCTTCTCCACCGTGATGGCGTCGCGCCAGTGCGCCGGGGTCGGGCCGATCCGGGCGTCGTCCACCGGGAGGCCGTGCACCAGGCAGGCGGCCGAGGGCTCGCGGCGGCGGAAGTCGGCGAGGAAGGCCTGGAGGCCGACCGGCAGCATCCGGTCGAACTGCCAGGCGCGGTCGTAGAACTCCTCGTCCAGCGGGTTGCCGCAGTCGTCGGCGATCTTGTGGGCGGCGCGGGCGAGTTCGGCGGCCTCGCCGGCACTGAGGGAGTACTCGGCCAACCGGCCCCCGGGCGGGGTCAAAGCGGTGGCAGTGGACAGTTCTTGACGGATCATCAGGCATTCCCTCGCTGTTCTCTGACCGGATTCGGTCGGGGGCGGGCAGATGGTCCTGTGCCGTCCGCGCGGGGCGGGCGACGGGGCGGTGTCACGGGCGGAGGGCCGAGCAGGGTCCCGGTGCTCCTCCACCCGGGTCGGTCAGTCCTCTTCGGCGAACCGGCTGATGAACTCGTCCAGTTCGTCCTGTTCGAGGGCGATGAGCGGCTCCTCGGCCTCCTCGGCGGCGCCCTCCGGCGCCGATTCGGTGACCGCGGCCGCCAGTTCGGCGATGGACTTGTGGGTGAAGACGTCGCGCGGGGAGATCTCCAGGCCGGCCTCGCGGGCCGCGGTGACCAGCTTGATCGACATGATCGAGTCGCCGCCGAGCGCGAAGAAGCTGTCGTCGATGCCGATCCGCTCGACCCGGAGCACGTCGACGAACAGCCGCAGCAGCAGTTCCTCGCGCGGGGTGCGCGGCGCCCGGCTGCCCTCGGCCGCCGCGAACCGGGGGGCGGGCAGCGCGGCCCGGTCCAGCTTGCCGTGCGGCGTGGTGGGCAGTTCGGGGATCTCGACCACCGCGGCCGGGACCATGTACTCCGGCAGGTGGGCGGCGACCCGCTCGCGCAGCGCGGCCGGGTCGGTGCCGTCCGGCCCGGCCGGGACCACGTACGCGACCAGCTGCCGCGACCCGGGGGTGTCCTCGCGCAGCTGCACGGTGGCGTGCCGGACGGCCGGGTCGGCGGCCAGCACGGCCTCGACCTCGCCCGGCTCGATCCGGAAGCCGCGCAGCTTCACCTGGTCGTCGGCCCGGCGGACGTAGTCCAGCCGGCCGTCCGGCAGCCAGCGGGCGAGGTCGCCGGTGCGGTACATCCGGGTGCCCGGCTCGCCGAACGGGTCGGCGACGTAGCGGCTCGCGGTGAGGTCGGGCCGGTGCAGGTAGCCGCGGGCCAGGCCGGCACCGGAGATGTACACCTCGCCGGGCACCCCGGCCGGCAGCGGGCGCAGGCAGTGGTCGAGGACCCGGATCCGGGCGCCGACCACCGGGACGCCGATCGACACGGCGACGCCGGGCTCCAGCGGTCCGCCGACGGTCGCGATGATCGTCGTCTCGGTCGGGCCGTAGATGTTCAGCATCCGCCGGCCCGGGGCCCAGCGGGCCACCAGCTCGGGCGGCAGGACCTCGCCGCCGGTGACGACGGTGATCCCCTCGGGCAGGCTGCCGTCGGCCATCGCGGCCAGCGAGGACGGCGGGACGGTCAGGGTCCCCACCCCGGTCCGGGCCACCCAGTCGGCCAGCGGCTGCCCGGGCAGCATCTCCTCGTAGCTGCCGACGACCACGCAGGAGCCGCTCAGCAGCGCGGTGTTGAGCTCGCCCATGGCGCCGTCGAAGCTCGGCGAGGCGAACCACAGCACCTTGCGGCCGGGGCCGAGGTCCAGGTGGCGCCGCTGGGTGGCCAGGAAGCTCGCCAGGCCCGTGTGGGTGACCAGGACGCCCTTGGGGCGGCCGGTGGAGCCCGAGGTGAAGATGATGTACGCGCCGCAGCCGGGCAGCAGCGGGCGGCCGCGCTCGGCGTCGGTCACCTCGCCGGACGGAGTGTCCGCCGGGGCGGTGAGCAGGTCGGTGGTGACGACCCGGTCGCGCAGCCCGGCCGGGACCTTCCCGACCGCGTCGGGTGCGGCCAGGACCAGGTCCGGCCGGGCCTCGGTGAGCATGAACCCGATCCGGTCGGCCGGGTAGTCGGTGTCCACAGGCATGTGGACGGAGCCGCTCTTCCAGATCGCCAGGATGGTGGTGACCAGCTCCGCCGTGCGGGGCATCAGCACCGCCACGGTCCGCTCCGGACCGGCCCCGTGCGCGAGCAGGACGCGCGCCGACCGGTTGGCGCGGGCGTCGAGTTCGGCGTAGCTCAGCTCCTCGGTGCCGGTCAGCACGGCCGGCGCCCCGGGGTGCTCGGCGACCCGCTCGGCGAACAGCGCCGGGATGGTGGCCGCGGGCGCGGCGGGGGCGGTGGCGGCCCAGCGCTCCAGGACGGTCTCCCGGGTCGCCGCGGACAGCGGGTCCAGTGCGGCGAGCGGGGTCCGCGGCGCCTCGGCGAAGGTCTCCAGCACCCGCAGCACCGAGGCCAGCAGGTCGTCCGCCTCGGCCTCGTCGTACAGGTCGGTGCGGTAGTGGAGCTTGACGTCCAGCCGCTCGCCCGGGCGCACCAGCAGCCGCAGCGGGTAGTGGGCGGAACCGGGGACGGACGGCTCGCGCAGTCCGATGCCCAGGCCCGGTACCGGCCGGCGCGCCTCGGTGCGGCCGGTCCCGGCGTGGTCGGTACCGGCATGGTCGGTCCCGGTGCGGCCGGTCCCGGCGTGGTCGGTCCCCGCGTTCTCGAAGCCGACGATGGTGTCGAACAGTTCGCCGAGTCCGGCGGCCCGCTGGATAGCGGGCAGCCCGAGGTGGTGGTGGGCGATCAGCTCGGACTGCTCGGTCTGCAGCCGCAGCAGGGCGTCCGCCAGCGGCTCCGCCGGGTCGAGCACGGCACGGAACGGCACGGTGTTCATGACCAGGCCGATCGCGTCCTCGATCCCGGGCAGCTCGGGCGCGCGCCCGGACACCGAGGCGCCGAAGACGACGTCGGCGCGGCCGGTCAGCCGCTCCAGGGCGATCGCCCAGGCGCCGTTCAGCAGGGTGTTCACGGTGATCCCGGCGGCGCGGGCCGCCGCGGTGATCCGGGCGGAGGCACCGGCGTCCAGGACCGCGTGGGCGGTGCCCTGCGCGGCCAGCACGGACAGGTCGGCGTGCGGGGCGACCAGCGTCGGCTCGTCCAGCCCGGCCAGGGCCCCGGACCACGCCCGCTCCGCCGCCGCGCCGTCCCGGCCGGTCAGCCAGGCCAGCACCCGGCGGAACGGCACCGGCTCCGGCAGCCCCTCGGCCGAGCCGCCCGCGGCGTACGCGGTGAACACCTCGCGGTAGAACAGCGGCACCGACCAGCCGTCCAGCAGAATGTGGTGGTCCGTCACGACCAGTACGTGGCGGTGGTCGGCGAGCCGGACCAGCAGGGCCCGCAGCAGCGGGGAGGTGCCGAGCGGGAACGGCCGGTCGTGCTCGCCGGCCACCAGCTCCTCGACCCGGCGGGCCTGCTCCTCGGCGGCCAGGCCGCTCAGGTCGGCTTCCTGCCACGGAAGTTCGACCCGCTCGGGGATCACCTGGACGGCCCGGCCGGAGCGCAGCCGGACGAAGCGGGCGCGCAGGTTGGCGTGCCGGGCGAGCACCGCGGCGAAGGCGGCCCGCAGGGCGGCGGGCGCCACCTCCCCGTCCAGGTCGAAGACCTGCTGGGTGATGTACGGGTCGACCCGGTCGGGGGCGAGCAGGGCGTGGAAGCTCATGCCCTGCTGGAGCGCGGTCAGCGGCCACACCTCGACGGCGTCGGGGTGGGCGGCCCCGAGCTCGGCGCGCTCCTCGGCGGTCAGGTCGAGCAACGGGCCCTCAGTCGGCTGCTCGGCGGTCGCGTCCCCACTGCCCGTGCCCCCGCTGCCCGTGTCACCGGACGTGGCGGCTGGGGCGGACGCGGCGGCCAGGGCGGCCACCGTGCGGTGCAGGAAGACGTCCCGGGGGCTCAGCGCGAGCCCGGCGCGACGGGCCAGCGCGGAGAGGCGCATGGACAGCAGCGAGTCGCCGCCCAGGTTGAAGAAGTTGTCGTGGATGCCGACCCGCTCGACCCGCAGCACCTCGGCGAACAGCCCGTGGAGCAGTTCCTCCCGCTCGTCGCGCGGCTCGCCGCCCGCGCCGCCCTCGAAGCGGGGGGCGGGCAGCGCGGCCTTGTCCACCTTGCCGTTGACGGTCGTCGGCAGCTCGTCCAGGACGACCACGGCGGTGGGCACCATGTAGCCGGGCAGGACGGCGGCGGCCCGGGCGCGCAGCGCCTCGCCGTCCGGGGCGGCGCCGGGCGCGGCGACCACGTAGGCGACCAGCACCGGCGAGCCCGGGTGGTCCTCGCGGGCCACCGCGACGGCGTGCCGGACCCCGGGGTCGGCGGCGAGCACGGCCTCGATCTCGCCCGGCTCCACCCGGAAGCCGCGGATCTTGATCTGGTCGTCGGTGCGGCCGAGGAACACCAGGGTGCCGTCGTCGTCCCGCTGGGCGCGGTCGCCGGTGCGGTACATCCTGGTGCCCGGGCCGCCGAACGGGTCGGCGACGAAGCGCTCGGCGGTCAGCGCCCGCCGGCCGAGGTAGCCGCGCGCCAGCCCGGCCCCGGCGAGGTACAGCTCGCCGGTCACGCCCGGCGGGACGGGCCGCAGAGCGTCGTCCAGCAGGTGGGCCCGCAGGTTGTCGGCGGGGCCCCCGATCACCGGGTGCCGGTGCGCCGCGAGGCGGGCGTACATCGGGTCGACGGTGCACTCGGCCGGCCCGTACAGGTTGTACCCGGACAGGCCCTCGACGGCGCGCAGCCGCTGCCACAGCGCCTCGTCGACGGCCTCGCCGCCGAGGGCGAGGACGCGGACCGTGCGGTCCGGGCCGAGCAGCCCCTCGTCGACCAGCCGGCGGGCGAAGCTCGGCGTGGTGTCGAGCACCTCGATGCCGTGGCGGGTGACGTGGTCGAGCAGGGCGTGCGGGTCGGCCCGCAGCTCCTCCTCGATCATGTGCAGTTCGTGGCCGCCGACCATCCACAGCAGCTGGCTCCACGAGGCGTCGAACACCAGGGAGTTGGTGAGCGCGGCGCGCAACGGGCGTCCGGCCGCGGCCTGTTCCGGCTCGAACAGGTGGACGCGGTGGCTGTGGAACATGTTGGCCAGCGACCGGTGCTCGACGGCGACGCCTTTGGGGCGGCCGGTGGAGCCGGAGGTGTAGACGGTGTAGGCCAGGTTCTCCGGGCGCAGCGGGGCGAGCCGGTCGGCGTCGGTGAGGTCGGTGCCGGCGAGGTCGGTGCCGTTCCCCGACGGGGGCAGCTCGTCCAGCAGCAGCCGTTCGGTGCCCTCGGGCAGCCGGGCGGCCGCCGCGCCGGTGGTGACCACGAGGTGCGGGCGCAGGTCGGTGAAGACCGCGGCGATCCGCTCGGCGGGCTGTTCCAGGTCGACCGGCGCGTACACCGCACCGGACTTGAGGATCGCCAGCAGGGTGACGACGGCCCCTGCGGTGCGCGGCAGGGCCATCACCACGGGCCGCTCGGGGGCGGCGCCGCGGGCGACCAGCCGCCGGGCCAGCCGGTTGGCGGCCGTGTTGAGTTCGGCGAAGGTGAGCCGCTCGTCGCCGCAGCCGACCGCGGGCGCGTCGGGGGTGCGGGCGGCCTGGGCCTCGAACAGGTCGACCAGGGTGCCGGGCGGTGTGGCGACCGGGGCCGGGGCGGCGGCCCGGTCGATCCGGACCCGCTCCTCCTCGGTCAGCAGCGGCAGCCGTCCGACCGGGGTGTCCGGCCGCTCGACGGCGTGTCCGACCAGCAGGCCGAGGCGGTCCAGCAGGGCCCGGGCCCGCTCCTCCGGGTACAGGTCGGCCCGGTAGTTGAGCTCGAACACGGTGGTCGGGCCGGGGAAGACGGCGAGGCTGAGCGGGTAGTGGGTGCCCTCCGGCACCTCCTCGACGGCCTCGCCGGCGAGGGCGAGCCGCAGACCGGCGACGTCGACGCCGCGGGCGGAGGCCGGCAGCGGGAAGTTCTCGAAGGCGACGGTGGTGTCGAAGAGGGTGTCGTGGCCGCTGATCCGGTGGATGTCGGCGAGGCCGAGCCAGGAGTGCTCGGCGAGTCCGGCCTGCTCGTCCTGGATCCGGTCGAGCAGGGCGCCGAACGGCTCGGCGCGGTCGATCCGGACGCGGGCCGGGACGGTGTTGATGAGCAGGCCTACGATGCGGTCCACGCCGGGGACGGCGGCCGGGCGGTCGGCCACGGTGCAGCCGAAGACGACGTCCTCGCTGCCGGTCAGCAGCGACAGCAGCAGCGACCAGGAGCCCTGGACCACGGTGTTGACGGTGAGGTTGCGGTCGCGGGCGGCCCCGGCCAGCGCGCGGGAGCGCCGCTCGTCCAGTTCCAGGCGGATCCGTCGCTGGGCGACGCCGCCGCCCGCCGGGTCGGCGCCGCGGCCGAGCAGGGTCGGGCCCTCCAGGCCGGCCAGTGCCTTGCCCCAGGCGGCCTCGGTGGCGCCGCGGTTGCGGGCGCCGAGCCAGCCGAGGTAGTCGCCGACGGAGACCGCCGGGTCCAGGGCGGCGGCGTCGCCGTGGTGCAGGATCCGGAACAGGTCCTCGACGACGACCGGCATCGACCAGCCGTCCAGCAGGATGTGGTGGTTGGTGAGGGCAAGGACGTGCCGGTCGGCGGCCAGCGCGACCAGGGTGAAGCGCAGCAGCGGCGGCCGGGTCGTCTCGAAGCGGCGGTGGCGCTCCTCGGTGAGCGTCCGGCGCAGCCGGGCCTGCTGCTCGGCGGGGTCGTGTCCGGTGAGGTCGACCTCGGCCCACGGCAGTTCCACCTGCGAGGCCACGGCCTGGAACGGCTCGCCGGAGCGGCGCTGCAGGAACCCGACGCGCAGCGCGGGGTGCCGGGCCAGGACCTGTTCGCAGGCGCGGCGCAGCGCGGCCCGGTCCAGCGGGCCGGTCAGCTCGATCGGGAGCTGCATGTTGTAGTGGTCGACGCCCTCCTGTCCGCCGTCGTACAGGGCGTGGAAGAGCATGCCCTCCTGCAGCGGCGTCAACGGCCAGATCGCGTCGAACGAGGTCGGCTTCATTTCCCACTTCTCCAGTGCGCTTCGAGTTCGGCGAGCTCGTCGGCGTCGAGTTCGAGCCGGGGCGCCGCGGGCGGGGCGACGGCCGCCTCGGGCTCGATCCCGGTGGCGACCTCCGCCAGGGCGGCCACGGTGCGGTGCCGGAACACGTCCCGCGGGGTGAGGGACAGGCCGGCGATCCGGGCCCGGCCGGCCAGCCGGGTGGAGGCGATGGAGTCGCCGCCCAGGTCGAAGAAGTTGTCGTCGATGCCCACCTGCTGTCCGTCGAGCACCTCGCCGAAGAGGCGGCAGAGCAGCCGCTCGCGGTCGGTGCGCGGTTCGCGGCGCTCGCGCCGGACGGCCTGCGGGGCGGGCAGGGCGGCCCGGTCGAGCTTGCCGTTGGGGGTGAGCGGCAGGGCGGTCAGGGGCACGATCGCGGACGGGACCATGTAGTCGGGCAGCTGCTCCGCGAGCTGTTTGCGGGCGGTGTCCGGGTCGGGCAGGGCGCCGGGCTCGGGGACCGCGTAGGAGACGATCCGCGGGCTGCCGGGGACGTCCTCGCGGACCACCGTGGCGACCTGCCGGATGCCGTGGACGGCGGACAGCGCCGAGTCGATCTCGCCGAGTTCGATCCGGTGGCCGCGGATCTTCACCTGGTGGTCGGCGCGGTCGAGGTAGCGCACCGCTCCGTCGGGGCGGCGCACGCCGAGGTCGCCGGTGCGGTACATCCGGGTGCCGGGCGGGCCGTAGGGGTCGGGGACGAACCGTTCGGCGGTCAGCAGCGGGCGCCGGGTGTAGCCGTCGGTGACGCCGGTGCCGGCGATGTAGATCTCGCCGGGCATGCCGACCGGGACGGGGCGCAGGGCGGCGTCCAGCAGGTGGACGCGCAGGTTGTCGGCCGGGCTGCCGACCGGGACGTCGGCGGTGCCGGTCTCCGCGCCGGCCTGCCAGGTGGTGGTGTAGACGGAGACCTCGGTCGGCCCGTACAGGTTGTGCAGGCTCGCCCCACTGGCCTTGCCGAAACGTTCCACCAGACCGGCGGTCATCTTCTCCCCGCCGCAGAACACCCGGCGCAGGCTGTCGCACCCGGCGGCACCGGGCTCCAGCAGGAACAGCTCCAGGGTGGACGGCACGAACTGCGCGGTGTGGATCCGCTCGGCGCGGATCAGCTCCGGCAGGTAGCCGGGGCGCTGGTCGGCCTCCGGCAGGGCGACCACCACCGTGGCGCCGACGTGCAGGGTCCAGAAGATCTCCCACACCGACGGGTCGAAGCTGACCGAGGTGCGCTGCAGCACCCGGTCACCGGGTGCCAGCGGGAAGCGGCGCTGCATCCAGCGCAGGTAGTTCACGATGCCCCGGTGGGCGACCACGATGCCCTTCGGGCGGCCGGTGGACCCGGAGGTGAAGATCACGTACGCGGTGTGGACCGGGTCGAGCACGCGGTCCGGCGCCGGCCCCGCGCTCTCGCGCGCGGACAGCTCGGCGAAGCTCCGCCCGTCCAGGGTGAGCGCCGGACGGGCGTCCTCGGTCATCGCCCGCACCCGCTCCGGCGGGTACTCCGGGTCCAGCGGCAGGTAGGCGGCGCCGGCCCGCAGGACCGCGAGCAGCGCCACCACCAGGTCCACGCCGCGCGGCAGCGCCACCGCGACCACGTCGCCCGGGCCGATCCCCCCGGCCGCCAGGGCGGCGGCCAACCGGCCCGACAGCGCGTCGAGTTCGGCGTAGCTCACCCGGCGCTCGCCGTACACCACGGCCTCGGCGTCCGGGGTGCGGCGGGCCTGGGCGGTGAACAGCCCGTGCAGGGTGCCCCCCTCGTGTGCCACGGCGGTCCCGTTGCACGCCTCCAGCAGCGCCCGGCGCTCCTCGGCGGCGACCAGCCCGACGCGTCCCAGCGGCAGTCCGGGGTCGGCGGCGAAGGCCCGCAGGTAGCGTTCCAGCCGCTCCAGCAGTGCCCGCGCCTGCTCGGCGGTGTACAGGTCGGCGCGGTGGGTCAGCTCCAGGCGCAGCCGCGGCCCGGGGTGGACGATCAGGCTGAGCGGGTAGTGGGTGACACCCGTACGGTCGGACTCCGCGACGGCGATCTCCAGCCCCGGCAGGGCGCGGCGGATCGCCTCGCGGTCGGCCGGCGCGTTCTCGAACACCATGGTGGTGTCGAAGAGTTCGCCGATCCCGAGGCCGCGCTGGATCTCGGCCAGGCCCAGGTGGTGGTGCGCGCCGAGCGCGGCCTGCCCGGCCTGCACCTCGGTGAGCGACTCGGACAGCGACCGCTCGGCGGCGAGCCGGACCCGCACCGGCACGGTGTTCATCACCAGGCCGACCAGGTCCTGCATCCCGGCCAGCCGCGGCGGCCGGGCCGAGACCGAGGTGCCGAAGACCACGTCGTCCCGGCCGGTCAGCTGCCCCAGCAGCGCCGCCCAGGCGCCCTGGAAGACGGTGTTCACGGTGAGGCCGGCCGTCCGGGCGGCGCGGCCCAGGTCCGCGGTGAGCTCCTCGGACAGCGCCCGGCGGAGCAGCGCGGGCATCCCGCCGGCCGGCGGCGCCCCGGGGGCGACCAGGCAGGGCTGCTCGACCCCGGCCAACGCCCGCCGCCAGGCCCGCGCGGCGGCCTCCCCCGACTGGCGCTCCTGCCAGCGCAGGTAGGCCGCGAAGGAGACCCGCCCGGCGGCCGGCCCGGCGGTCCCGGCGGCCGGCTCGGCCTCCGGCTCAGCGGTTCCGGAGGCCTGCCCGGCGGTCCCGGTGGTTCCGATGGTCCCAGTAGTCCCGTCAGTCCCGTCGGTCCCGGAGTAGGCCGCGAACAGGTCCTTCAGCATGATCCCGACGGACCAGCCGTCGAAGAGCACGTGGTGGCTGGTGAAGACCAGCAGGTGCCGGTCGTCGGCGGTGGCGATCAGCGCGAACCGCAGCAGCGGCGGCCTGGCCAGGTCGAAGCGGGTCGCCTTGTCGGCGGCCAGCAGCTCGTCGGTGCGCCGCTGCCGCTCCTCGGCGCCGAGCCCGCGCAGGTCGTGCTCGGCCCAGGGCAGCGCCACCTCGGCGGGGATGCCCTGCCGGGCCTCGCCGAGCGCGTCCAGCGCGAAGCGGGCGCGCAGCGCGTCGTGCCGGGCGACCAGGGCCTCGCAGGCGGCGCGCAGCCGGTCCGGCCGCACCCCGCCGGTCAGCTCGAACACCATCTGGCCGATGTACGGGTCGGCGCCGGCGTCGTCCGCGTACAGCGAGTGGAACAGCATGCCCTGCTGGAGCGGGGTCAGCGGCAGGTCCTCGGCCGGGCCGCCGGCGTCGGTCAGCAGCGACCGGTCCGGGTCCGCGGCCTGCCCGCCGTCGGCGACGGCGGCCAGGGCGGCCGCGGTGCGGTACGTCAGGACGTCCTGCGGGGTGATCGCGAGCCCGGAGTCGACCGCCCGGGCGGCCAGCCGCACGGCGGTGATGGAGTCGCCGCCGAGGTCGAAGAAGCCGTCGTCGATGCCGATCTCCTCGGCGCCGAGCACCTCGTGCAGCAGCTCGCACAGCACGGTCTCGGTGCGGGTGCGCGGCGGCCTGCGGGTGGCGCCGCCGCGGATGTCGGGCTCGGGCAGCGCGTCCCGGTCGATCTTGTTGTTGGAGGTGAGCGGGAAGGCGTCCAGGGCGACGACCGCGGCGGGTACCATGTGCTCCGGCAGGGTCCGGCCGACCCAGGCGCGCAGTTCGGCGGGCTCGACGACGGCGCCGGGCGCGGGCACCACATAGGCGATCAGCCGGCGCGCGCCGCCCTGCGCCGCGCGGGCCGCCACCGCGGCCCGGGCGACCGAGGGGTGCGCGGTGAGTCTGGACTCGACCTCCCCGGGCTCCACCCGGAAGCCGCGGATCTTCACCTGGTGGTCGCCTCGGCCGGCGAAGTGCAGCCTGCCGTCCGGCCCCCAGGAGCCGTTGTCGCCGGTGCGGTACATCCGGCTGCCGGGCGGGCCCCACGGGTCGGGGACGAAGCGCTGCGCGGTGAGGCCGGGCCGGCGGTGGTAGCCGACCGAGACGCCGGGCCCGGCGAGGTGGATCTCGCCGGTGACGCCGGGCGGCACCGGGCGCAGCAGGGCGTCCAGGACGTATACCCGGGCGTTGTGCAGCGGTGTGCCGATCGACGGTGTGCCGGGGCCGGTCAGCGGCCCGGTCATGGTGGTGAAGACGGTGCTCTCGGTGGCGCCGTACACGTTGTGCAGCCGGTGCGCGCCGCCCCAGCGGCGGACCAGTTCGGCGGGCAGCGCCTCCGCGCCGACCGCGATGACCAGGTCGTCCGGCAGCGAGCCGGGCGGGAAGGCGGCCAGCACCGACGGCACGGTGCCCACACAGCTGACCCGGTGCTCGGCGATGAACCCGGCGAGCTGCGGTCCCGGCAGCAGCGTCGGCGGGGCGATCACCGCGCAGCCGCCGCTCATCAGCCAGACGGACAGCTCCCACATCGACGGGTCGAAGCTCGGCGAGCTGATCATCAGCACCCGCTCGCCCTCGCGCAGCGCCAGCACCCCGGGCTGGGACTCGGCGAAGTCGGCCAGGCCGGTGTGCGGCACCAGCACGCCCTTGGGGCGGCCGGTGGAGCCCGAGGTGTAGATCATGTACGCGATGTCGGCCGGGGTCGGCGCGGTCGGCGGCGCGGGCTCGCCGGGGCCGGCGGCGTCCAGCGCGGCCGCCACCCCGGCGTCGTCGAGGTGGAGGGCGGGCAGGCCCCCGTACGGCGGGAGCCCGTCGGCGTGCCGGGTGACCATCAGGTCGGGCCGGGCGTCGTCGAGCATCCCGGCCACCCGGTCCGCGGGGTAGCCCGGGTCCACCGGGAAGTAGACGGCGCCGGCCTTCATCACGGCGAGCAGCGCCACCAGGTTGTCCAGGCCGCGTGGCAGGGCGACGGCGACGAAGCCGCCGCGCCGCGCCCCGCGCTCGACCAGCATCCGCGCCAGCCGGTTGACCCGGGCGTCGAGCCGGCCGTACGTGAGGGTGCGGCCCTCGTACTCCACCGCGTCGGCGTCCGGGGTGCGGGCCGCCTGCCGTTCGAACAGCTGCGGCAGGGTGGCGCGTTCGGTCGGCCACTCGGTGTCGTTGAAGTCGTTCACCACCCGGTCCTGCTCGACCTCCGTCGCCAGCTGGAGCCGGGCCGACGGGGTGTCCGGGTCGGCCTCGGCCAGCCGCCGCAGGAAGGCCGTCAGCCGGACGGCGTGGGCGTCCAGGTCCGCCTGGTCGTAGCGGGCCTCGTTGCCCTCCAGGCGGACCTGCTGCCCGCCGGACGGATCGGGGAACAGGGTGAGGACCAGGTCGGGGACCTGCCCGGCGTTGAGGCCGGTCACCGTCGCCGGGAAGCCGCCGAGTTCGGTGCGGTCGCCGGTGGGCACCAGGTTGAGCGCGGTGTGGAACAGCCGGTCCCCCGCGTCGCGCAGGCCCAGCTCGCGGCGGATGTGCTCGTGCGGGAAGCGCTGGTGGGCGAGCAGTTCGCCGAGCCGCGCCGAGGCGTGGTCGATCAGCCCGCCCACCGTGGCCGCCGGGTCCAGCCGGATCCGCAGCGGCAGTTCGTTGGCGAGCATGCCCGGGGTGCGGCGGGCCGCGTCGGTGCGCCGGACGGTGGCGGTCAGCCCGAGGACCAGGTCCTGGTGGCCGCTCAGCCCGCCGAGGTAGGCGGCGACCCCGGCCGCGACCACCGCCGTCCAGTCGGTCCGGCGGCGCCGGGCGAGCCTGCGCAGGGCGGTCGCGCAGGCCGGGGCCAGCAGGGTCTGGGCGCGCAGCACGTCGCCCGTCCGGTCGGCGGCGCGGGGTGCCACGGTGACCGGCTCGGGCCGGTCGGCCATCCGCTCCAGCCAGTACGCGCGGTCCGTCCGGTACTGCTCCGAGGCCAGGTAGTCGGCCTCCTCCAGGGGCAGCAGCAGCGAGGACGGCAGCGGGCGGCCGACCGGCCCGGTGCCCGCGGCCAGCTCCTTGTAGACCGTGCTGATCCGCTCGGTGAGGATGGCCAGGCCCTGGATGTCGGTCAGCACGTGGTGGTAGCTGCTGTACCAGAACCAGTGGCCGGCCCCGAGCCTGAGCAGCACGTCCTCGCCCACCGGCCCGCTGCGCAGGTCGTACGTGGTGCCCATCCGGTCGGCGATCCACCGGTGGGCGGCCAGTTCGGGGTCGGCCCGGCCGGACAGGTCGACCACGTCCCAGCCGGCGTTCGAGCGGCCGAGGAACTCCTGGTACGGGCCGTCGGCGTCCTCGCCCAGGCGCACCTCGAAGGCCTGGCTCTCGGCGTGGGCCTGCCGGACCGCCCGGCGCCACAGCTCCGGGTCGAGCGGGCCGCGGACCTCGAAGCGGCGCACCAGGTTGAACCTCGGCGAGTCCGGCGCGAACTGCTGGGCGAGCCACAGCGCCCGGCTCGCGGCGGTCAGCGGCGTGCGGTCGCCCGGTTCGCGGGTCGACGAGTGCGGACCGGATCCTTCGTGGTCGCCTGCCCGGTACACACCTGGCTCCTCTCCGCGGCGGTCGGCCGACGGCGCGGGCGGTCCGGCCGGTGGCCCGGGACCGCGCTGAACAGTTCCCGCCGCCGATGCTCGCGCGCACGCGGCGAACCGACCAGGAAACTGACCGGCAATCGGCCTTGCTGGTAACGGCCTTGCGGCGGACCGGAGTTGCCCGCTCGATTCCTGGCTTCCTGCCCGTACGAACCGGAGGATGCGGCCTGGGCGGCAGCCACGTTGCTCCGAAAGAACGCAAGGATCCGGGAGGAATCGGTCAATGAGCATCCCCGACAGGGCCCTGCTGGACTGGGTCGAGGAGGCCTCGGAGGAACGCGGCCTGCACTTCGCCGGTCCGGGCGACTCCTGGGAGTTCCACAGCTACGCCGAGCTGGCCGACCAGGTGCTGCGCACCGCGGAGGCGCTGCGCACCGCCGGCGCCCGGGACGGCGACGTGGTCGCGGTCGTCCAACGCTGCAGCCCCGGCTTCGTCGCCACCTTCTTCGGCGCCATCGCGGCCGGCTGCACGCCGTGCTCGATCGCGCCGCCGTTCGCCTTCCAGCGCGGCGGCGAGTACGCCGAGCACGCCCGGGCCCTCTTCGACACCGCGCAGCCCCGGGTGATCGTCTGCGACGAGGAGTCGCGGAACTCCGTGCGCACCGTCACCGAGGGGCTCGACCTGCCCGACCCGGTCGTCTTCGACGCGTTCATCGACGGCGTCGAGCCGGCCCGGAAGCCGTACCCCCCGGCCGAGTTCGCGCTGCTCCAGTTCACCTCCGGCTCCAGCGGCCGCTCCCGCGGCGTCCTGGTCGGCCACGAGGCGCTGACCAACGACGTGAACGCGATGCACCGCTGGCTGGAGTGGCTCCCCGAGTACTCGGGCGCCTCCTGGCTGCCGGTCCACCACGACATGGGCCTGATCGGCTGCATGGTCAACTTCGTGACGATGAGCTGCGACGGCTGGATGATGCAGCCCGAGGACTTCATCCGCTCCCCGCTGCGCTACCTGCGCTGCATCAGCGACAACCGGGTCGGCCTGACCGCCATGCCCAACTTCGGCCTGGCGTACATCCTGCACCGGGTGAAGCCCGCCCAGCTGGAAGGCCTGGACTTCTCCTCCTTCCGCTCGCTGATCCTCGGCGCGGAACGGATCGACCCGCAGGTACTGGAGGGCTTCGAGGCACTGCTCGGCCCGCACGGCTTCGACCGGCGCGCGCTGCTGCCCGCGTACGGCGGCGCGGAGGCCACCCTGGCGGTCACCGGCCTGCCGATCGGCGAGGGCTGGAGCGAGGTCACCCTGGAGGGCGACCAGGCCGGGCGCTTCGTCGGCTGCGGGCGCCCACTGCGCGGCGTCGAGGTCACGGTCGTCGACGACGAGGGCAGCGAGGTGCCGGACCGCGTGGTCGGCGAGGTGCTGGTGAGCGGGAACACCCTGGGCACCCGCTACCAGGGCGCCGCCGGCACGGCCTCCGGCACGGTGCTGGACGGCGGCGTGCTGCACACCGGCGACGCGGGCTTCCTGCACGAGGGCCAGCTCTACGTCGTCGGCCGGCTCGGCGACGGCGTCAAGGTCCGCGGGAAGATGGTGTTCGCCGAGAGCCTGGAGGCCCGGCTGCACGAACTCGGCATCCCCCAGCGGCGGGTGGCCGTCCTGCTGGGCCACCGCGAGGACCGCGCGACCGGCGTGGTCGTCCTGGAGAAGCCGGACCCGCAGTGGCAGGCCGCCGCGCACGCGGTGCTCTCCGAAGCCCTCGGCGGCGAGGCCGACCTGCTCGCGGTCGAGGTGCCGCGCGGCGGCCTCGCCGTCACCTCCAGCGGCAAACCGCGCCGCCGGGTGATGTGGGCGGCACTGGCCGCCGGCGAACTGGGCGGCGACGTCCGGAGCCTGACGCCGGCCTGACCCGGCCGGCCACCGGAAGCGCCGCCCCGCCGCGTCAGGCCGCCGAGCCGGCCGGGAGGCGCTTCCGGGACCGCACGGTCACCACCAGCGTGCGCGCCAGCAGCATCGCGCCGAAGGAGATGGCCAGGAAGCCGAACCCGGTCCCGATGCCCTGGTGCTGCCCGACCTTGAAGAACGCCGTCCGGGAGACCAGCAGGCCCGCCCAGACCGGCAGGGCGTACAGGCCGCCCCTGAACACGGTGTGCCCGGCGCTGTCCCGGCTCATCGGGAGGAGCGCCCCGTAGGCCACGCCGAGCACCACGCCGACCCCGGTGATCGCGGCACCGAGCCCGATCGAGGCACCGCTCCTGCCGTGGTCGATCAGGTCGTCCTGGAGAGCTCCGACGACGATCGGAATAACCGGGAGCAGCCACGGGAGAAGCGTCAACCGCTGGCTCCTGAACTCGCGGATAAGTCCCAGCACCAGAACGGCTGCGGTCAGAATCTCGACCATGTTGTCTTTCACGGGGAAATCCCATCGTGTGTGAGGCGCCCGCGTCGGCACCGGTGCCATGAGCACGGGCGCGGCCTCGTCAGAACGGCGCAGGGGCACCCTAACGCAGCCCTCGCCGGTGGAATAGGGACGTCTTCCGGACGTTCTCCGGATCTCTTCCGGATGCCTTCCGGACGTGTTCCGAACGGCTTCCGGGCGCGTTCCGGGCGCCTTCCGGACCCGTTCCGAATGTCTCCGCAGAACCGAATTCCCCTGGCGGAGACCGTTACACCCGATCGGCAGCTGGAATGCAATTTCGATTGCCGGGCACTTGCCTGGCCCCGGCGGCGCGGCAGCCGGAAGCATGGCCGACGCGGGCCGGCCCCGCGAACCCGTCCCCCGGCGAACCCGGCCGGGGCCGTGCCGTCCCCCGGCAAGCCCGGCCGGACGCCGCCGGAACGCGCCGGACGCCGCCCCGCGGACCGTGCGACCGCAACCCGCCCCGGTTGGAGACCACCCACGTGCCTGCCCACGACTCACCGCTGGAAGCGGTCCTTCCGCTCGCACCCCTCCAGGAGGGGCTGTTCTTCCACTCGCTGCTCGGCCAGGGCGGCATCGACGAGTACGTCAGCCAGGCCGCGCTGCGCCTGGACGGCCCGCTCGACCGGGACCGGCTGCGCGCCGCCTGCCGGGCCGTGGTCCGCCGGCACACCGCGCTGCGCACCTCCTTCCAGCAGCGGAAGAACGGGCAGGCCGTCCAGCTGGTGCACCGCAAGGCCGCCGCCCCGGTCACCGAACTCGACCTGACCGGCGGGACGGCGGCCGATCCGGACGGGAGGACGGACGCCTCGCTCGACGGAGGGACGGCGGCCGATCCGAGCGGCGGGACGGACGCCGCGCTCGACGGGGCAGCGGAGGCCGCGCTGGCCCGCCACCTCACCGAGGAGCGGCTGCGCGGCTTCGACCTCGGCGCCCCGCCGCTGATCCGCTTCTCGATCGTCCGGACCGCCCCCGAGTCGCACGTCCTGATCCTGACGCATCATCACATCCTGCTCGACGGCTGGTCGTTGTCGACCGTGCTGCGCGATCTGCTGGCCGTCTACGCGGCCGGGGGCGACGACACCACCCTGCCGAAGGCCGTCCCCGCCACCGGCTACCTGGCCTGGCTGGCCAAGCGGGACACCGAGGCCTCCGTCCGGGCCTGGCGGCAGGCCCTCGCCGGGCTGGAGGCGCCCACGCTGACCGGCCCCGAACCCGCCGGCGCCGCCGAGGAGCTCCCCGACCTGGTCACCGCCGAACTCTCCGCCGAACTCAGCACAGCCGTCCGGGACGCCGCCCGGGCCCGCGGCCTGACCCTCAACACCGTGGCCCAGACGGCCTGGGCGCTCGCCCTCGCCTCCCTGACCGGCCGGACCGACGTCGTGTTCGGGCAGACCGTGTCGGTGCGCTCCGCCGCGGCGCCCCGGGTCGAGGAGATGGTCGGGCTGCTCATCAACTCGGTCCCGGTACGGGTGCGCCTGGACCCGGCCGAACCGCTGCACGCCCTGCTGGACCGGGTCCAGCACGAGCAGTCGACGCTCACCGAACACCACCACCTCCCGCTGCCCGGCATCCAGCGGGCCGCCGGCCACGGCACCCTCTTCGACACCTTCCTCGCCCTCGCCGACCCCGGCAGCGGTGACGACCGGGCCGCCCGCCCGCTGGCCGGCCTGCGGATCTCCCCGCTCGCCGACGACCTGGTCGCCGCCGACCCGGGCGGCGCCCGCGGCTCCACCCACTACCCGCTCAGCCTGGTGGTCGTCCCCGGCAACCGGCTGATCCTCGAACTCACCCACCGCCGCGAGGTGTTCGACGCCGACCGGGCCCGCGGCGTGCTGCGCCGGCTGGAGGCCGCCCTCACCGCCCTGGCCACCGCCCCGGACACCCCGGTAGCCGCCCTCGACCTGCTCGACGACGCCGCCCGCGCCGCCCTGCCCGTCCCCGGCGTCCCGGCCCGCGGGCCCGCGCCCGAGACCACCCTGCCCGCGCTGTTCGAAGCCCAGGCCGACCGGGTGCCGGACGCCCTCGCGCTCTCCGACCGGCACCGCGCCCTCAGCTACCGGGACGCCAACGCGGCCGCCAACCGGATCGCCCGCGCCCTGATCGCCCGCGGCATCGGCCCCGAGTCGGTGGTCGCCGTCCTGCTGCCGCACGACGCCGACCTGGTCGTCGCCCTGCTCGGCGTGCTGAAGTCCGGCGCCGCGTACCTGCCGATCGACCCTGCGCTCCCGGCCGAGCGGGTCGCCTTCATGCTCGCCGACGCCCGGCCGGCGGCGGTGCTCACCGACCGCGCCCCCGGCGAACCGGGCGAACCGGGCGAGCCCGACGACCCTGCGGCGGGGGCCCGGCCGCCCGCCGACCTGCGGCCCGCCCACCTGCGGCCCGCCGACCTGCTGGCCGAAGCGCACCCGGACGGCAACGTCACCGACGACGAACGGGTCCGCCCACTGACCCCCGGCAACGCCGCCTACCTGATCTACACCTCCGGCTCCACCGGCCGCCCCAAGGGCGTCCAGGTCGAACACCGCTCGGTCGGCGTCTACCTGGAGTTCGCCCGCGCCACCTACCCCGGGCTCACCGGGACCGCGATCGTGCAGTCGCCGATCTCCTTCGACTTCACCGTCACCGGCGTCTTCGGCGGGCTCACCGCCGGCGGCCGGGTGCACCTGGCCGAACTCACCGAGGCCGCGCCGACCGGCCTCGGCCCGGCCGCCTTCGCCAAGGTGACACCCAGCCAGCTGCCGCTGCTCGCCGACACCCATACCTGGCTCTCGCCCACCCGCGACCTGGTGGTCGGCGGCGAGCAGCTGTCCGGCGCGATGCTGCGCGCCTGGCGTGCCGGCAACCCGACGGCCACCGCCGTCAACGAGTACGGCCCGACCGAGGCCACCGTTGGCTGCATGGAGTTCCGCAGCGGGCCCGCCGACGAGATCACCCTCGGCGCCGTCCCGATCGGCCGGGCGATCCCCGGCGCCGCGATGCACGTCCTCGACACCTGGCTGCGCCCCGTCCCGGCCGGCGTGCCCGGCGAGGTGTACATCGCCGGGCCCAGCCTGGCCCGCGGCTACGTCCGCCGCCCCGGCGTGACCGCCGAACGCTTCGTCGC
The DNA here is from genome assembly GCF_042796115.1 of Kitasatospora sp. NPDC056446. Taxonomy (NCBI): domain Bacteria; kingdom Bacillati; phylum Actinomycetota; class Actinomycetes; order Kitasatosporales; family Streptomycetaceae; genus Kitasatospora; species Kitasatospora sp. NPDC056446. Next base: position 161,937 of record NZ_JBHTRF010000002.1, read on the forward strand.
CAACCCCTTCGGGGCGCCCGGCGAGCGGATGTACCGCACCGGCGACATCGCCCGGTGGGGCGCCGACGGCGAACTCGTCTACCTCGGCCGCGCCGACGACCAGGTCAAGATCCGGGGCCAGCGGGTGGAGCCCGCCGAGATCGAGGCGGTGCTCTGCCGGCACCCTGCGGTGCGGCACTGCGTGGTCGTCGTCCAGAGCGGTACGGACGGCCCGAGCGGTGCGGACGGCCGGAGCGGTGCGGACGGCCGGAGCGGTGCGGACGGCCGGAACGGTGCGGACGGCCGAAGTGGTGCGGACGGCCCGAGCGGTCCGCGGGCCGACCGGCTGGTCGCCTACCTCGTCCACGCGGTCGCCGACGAGGCGCCCGGAGCCGAGGAACTGCGCGAGCACGTCGCCACCCGGCTGCCCTCCGCCATGGTCCCGGACGCCTTCGTCCCGGTGCCGGAGATCCCGCTCACCCCCAACGGCAAGCTGGACCGCGCCGCGCTGCCGCCCGTCCCCGAGCAGCCCGGGGGCCGCGCCACCGGCCGTCCGCCCCGCGGCCGGACCGAGGAACTGCTGGTCAGGCTGTTCGGCGAGGTGCTGAACCGCGACGTCCGGTCCGTCCACGACGGCTTCTTCGAGCTCGGCGGCGACTCGATCACCTCCCTGCAACTGGTCGCCAAGGCCCGCGCCGCGGGCGTCGGACTGACCGCCCAGCAGGTGTTCGAGCACCGGACGGCCGCCGCGCTCGCCGCCCTGGCCGGCCCGACGGCCGGAACGGCGGCCCCGGTGGCGCACGACCCCGGCACCGGCGGCTTCCCGGCCTCGCCCATCGTCCAGCGGCTGCGCGAACTCGGCGGCCCCATCGACGAGTTCAACCAGTCCACGCTGCTCGCGGTACCGGCCGGGCTCGGCCTGGAACGGCTCACCGAAGCGGTCCGGGCCCTGCTCGACCGGCACGGCGCGCTGCGCCTGCGGCTGGCCGAGGACTGGTCGCTGTCCGTCCCCGAGGCCGGAATCGGGGCCGACACGGGGAACGGCGGGGACGGCACCGGGAACAGCGGGGACGCTTGCGCCACCGCACCCACCGCACCCACCGCCCGGGACCGCGTGCACCGGGTGGACGTCGCCGGGCTCGGCCCGGACGCCCTGGCGGCGGCCGTCACCGAACACGCCGCCGAAGCCGTCCGCCGCCTCGACCCGCGCGCCGGGAACCTCCTCCAGGCCGTCTGGTTCGACGCCGGCGCCGCCACCGGCCGCCTGCTCCTGGTGGTCCACCACCTCGCCGTGGACGCCGTCTCCTGGCGCGTCCTGCTGCCCGACCTGCACGCCGCCTGGCAGGCCGCCGGCTCCGGCCGGCCCGCCGAGCTCGACCCGGTCGCCACCTCGCTGCGGCGCTGGTACCGGGCCCTCGCCGACGCCGCCGGCCGCCCGCACGTCGCCGCCCAGCTGGAGCACTGGCGCCGCACCCTCACCGAGGCCGGCCCGCAGCTCACCGACCGCCCCGCCGACCCGGCCCGCGACGTGCACGGCACCGCCCGGAGCCTCACCGTCGAACTCACCCCCGCCGAGACCGAGGCCCTGCTCACCACCCTGCCCACCGCCTTCCGGGCCGGCCCCGACGAGGTCCTGCTCACCGCCCTGGCCCTGGCCGCCGCCCGCTCCCGCCGCACCGACGGCCTGCTGGTCGACCTGGAGGGCCACGGCCGCCGGGACATCGACGGCCTCGACCTGACCCGCACCGTCGGCTGGCTCACCACCCTGCACCCCGTCCTGCTCACTCCCGGCACCGCCGCCCTGGACGACGCCGCCCTGGACGACGCCACGCTCGCCCGCGCCCTCAAGGCGGTCAAGGAGCAGCTGCGCGCCGTGCCCGACCACGGCCTCGGCTACGGGCTGCTGCGCTACCTGGACGACGACGGCCGCGCCGCCCTCGGCGGCCTCCCCCACCCCCAGCTCGCCTTCAACTACCTCGGCCGGTTCACCGCCGGCCCCGAAGCGGACTGGCGCCCGGCCGGCGAGACCGCGGCCCCGCCCGTCCACCCCGGGCAGCCGATGGCCCACCCGCTGGAGGTCAACGCGGTGGCCGAGGACGGCGGCAGCGGCCTGCGGCTGACCGCCACCTGGTCCTGGGCCCCCGGCCTGCTGACCGAACCCGAGGTACGGGCCCTGGCCGACGAGTGGACGGCCGCCCTGCGCGCCCTGGCCGCCTTCGCCACCCGGCCCGCCGCCCACGGGCTCACCCCCTCCGACGTCCCGCTGGTCCGGATCACCCAGGACGAGCTGGACGCCCTGGGCCGGCCCGGCCCGGTGGCGGACGTCCTCCCGCTCACCCCCACCCAGCAGGGCCTGCTGTTCCACGCCCGCTACCAGCGCGGCGCCCCCGACCTGCACACCGTCCAGACCGTGCTGGAGCTGGACGGCGAACTGGACCCGGCCCGGATGCGCACCGCCTTCCGCGCCCTGGTGCAGCGGCACGAGGCGCTGCGCGCCCGGTTCGTCCTGTCGGCCTCCGGCGAGCCGATCCAGGTGCTGGACGAGCGCGTCCAGGCCCCCTGGCGGGAGCTCGACCTGCGCCGCACCGACGAGGAGCAGCCCGGGGAGGGCCGGGAGGCCCACCAGGAGACCCGCCGGGAGACCCGCCAGGAGGAGGCGCTCGCCGAGGAACGGCGCGCCCCCTTCGACCCGGCCCGCTCCCCCCTGGTCCGCGGCCTGCTGGTGCGCCTCGGCCGACGCCGCCACCTGCTGGTGCTGACGCTCCACCACATCCTGGTCGACGGCCGGTCCAGCGCGATCATGCTGCGGGACCTGGCCCACCTCTACCGACACCACGGCGACGACGCGGCCCTGCCCGACACCGTTCCGTACCGCCGCCACTTCGGCTGGCTGGAACGCCAGGACGGCGAGGCCGCGCGCACCGCCTGGCGGAAGGCGCTGTCCGGCGCCGAACCCACCCTGCTCGCCCCCGACGGCGACCCGGCGCAGGTGCACGCCCAACCGCTGCGGCGCACCGCGGAACTCCCCGAGGAGACCACCGAGGCGCTCCGCCGGGCCGCCCGCACCCACGGCGTCACCCTCAACACGGTGGTCCAGGCCGCCTGGGCGCTCACCCTGCACCGGCTCACCGGCGCCCGCCAACCGGTCTTCGGCGCCACCGGGTCGATCCGCACCCCGGACCTGCCCGGCCACGAGGACCTCGTCGGCCTGCTCGTCAACACCACCCCGGTCCGGGTCCGGCTGGACCCGGACACCGCGCTGGACGCCCTGCTGCGGGACCTCCACCGAGAACAGACCGAACTCGCCCCGCACCGGCACCTGGCACTCGGCGAGATCCTGCGCGCCGCCGGACAGCGCGAACTCTTCGACAGCTGCCTGGTGTTCGAGAACTACGCGGCGGCCGAGGCGGTCGGGGCGGCGTCCTCCTCCTCGGCGCCCGATGCGACGTCGGGCTCGGCCTCCGGTGGGCTGCGGATCACCGACACCTACGGCCAGGACCCGTACCACTACCCGGTCCGGCTGACCGTCACCCCGGAACAGCGGCTGCACCTCGCACTCAGCCACCGGCCGGAGCTGGTCCCGACCGCACTCGCGGAGCGGGCCGGCGAACTACTGGGCACGCTGCTGCACGCGATCGCGGAACGGCCCACGGCCGACGTCGGCGAACTGCTGCCGGACTCCGACGCCCTGCTGGCCGCCCGGGAGACCCTGGCGGTCCTGGCGGCGGAGGCGATCGCCGCCACCCACGGCACCTCCTCCACCCACGGCACCGCGCCCGGCCCCGCCGTCGCCGAACCCCTGGGCCCGGACGACGACTTCTTCGCCCGTGGCGGCGACTCACTGGCGGCGCTGCGGCTGTCCGGCCTGATCGAGGCCGCGTTCGGCCACCCGGTCGACGTCCGCACCGTCTTCCGGCAGCGCACCCCGCGCCGCCTGGCCGCCCTGTGCGTCCCGCCCACCGCCGGCCCCGGATCCCACTGACCCCGCTGACCCTGCTGGAACCCACTGACCCCGCTGAACCTACTGAACCCGCAAGACCCGTAGAACCACCGCAACGAAAGGCACGAGTCTGATGCAGAACCCCTTCGACAACCCGGACGGCACGTTCCTGGTGCTGCGCAACGAGGAAGGGCAGCACTCCCTCTGGCCGGCGTTCGCCGAGGTCCCGGCCGGCTGGACGGTGGCGCACGAGGCCGCCGGCCGTCAGGAGTCCCTCGACTACATCGAGCGGAACTGGACCGACATCCGGCCCCGGAGCCTGGTCGCGGCCATGGAGTCCGGGTCGGCATGACGAACCACCGCGACGGAGGAGCCGTGGTGGTGACCGGACTCGGCGCGGTCACCCCCCTCGGCGCGACGGTCAAGGACACTTGGTCGGCGCTGCTCGCCGGGCGCGGAGCCGTTGCGGCCCTGGACGACCCCTGGGCGGCGGACCTCCCCACCCGGATCGCGGCACGGGCCGCGGCCGAACCCGGGGAACTGCTGGACCGGGTGCTCGCCCGCCGGGTGGACCGGGTCGGCGCCTTCGGCCTGGCCGCCGTCCGCGAGGCCTGGGCGAACGCGGGCTTCACCGGCCCGGCCGGCGGCCCCGGCACCCCGGACCCGGAGCGGGTCGCCGTGGTGCTGGGCACCGGCATCGGCGGCGTGCACACCGTCGTGCACAACCACGAGGAACTGCGCACCCGCGGGGCGCGCCGGGTCTCGCCGCACGCCGTCGCGATGCTGATGGGCAACCACACCGCCGCGCTGGCCGCCCTGGAGGTCAACGCCCGGGCACAGGCGTCGGCCCCGGCCACCGCCTGCGCGGCCGGCGCCGACGCCATCGCCACCGCACTGGACCTGATCCGGCTCGGCCGCGCCGACGTCGTGGTGGCGGGCGGCGCGGACTCGGGCGTCCACCCGCTGGTCGCGGCCGCGTTCGGCGCCATGCGCGCGCTGTCCGGCCGCAACGACGAGCCGCACCGCGCCTCCCGGCCGTTCGACCGGGACCGGGACGGCTTCGTCCTCGGCGAGGGCGCGGGGGTAGTGGTACTGGAGAGCGGGCCGCACGCCCGGGCCCGAGGCGCGCACCCGTACTGCGCCCTCGCGGGCGCCGGCCTGTCCTCCGAGGCGCACCACCCCACCGGCCCGCGTCCGGACGGCGGCGGCCTGGCCGCCGCGCTGCGCCGCGCACTGGCCGACGCCCGGCTCGACCCGGCCGGGATCCGACACGTCCAGGCGCACGCCACCTCCACCCCGGCGGGCGACTCGGCCGAGGCCGCGGCGCTGCGCACGGTGTTCGGGCCGGGCGCCGTCCCGGTCTCGGCGATCAAGTCGATGACCGGCCACCTGCTGGGCGCCGCGGGCGGGCTGGCGGCGGTCGCGGCCGTGCTGTCGCTCGCCGAGGGCGTCGTCCCGCCGACCGTCAACCTGGAGGACCCGGAGGAGGGCCTGGGCCTGGACGTGGTCCGCGACACCCCGCGCGAGCTGCCCTCCGGCCCCGCCGCCGTCCTCTGCAACGCCTCGGGCTTCGGCGGGCACAACGTGTCGCTCGCCTTCACCCGCTGAACCGCTTCGCCCGCCGTTCGTACCGCCCTGCCCCTGCCCCCGCTCTTGCCCCTGTCCCTGCCCTTTCCCCTAGCCCTTGCCCTTGCCCTTGCCCTGTAGAAATCCACACCAGTGAGGTTGAGACCGTGCGACGCACCATGCTGAAGTCGAAGATCCACCGCGCCACCGTCACCCAGGCGGAGCTGCACTACGTCGGCTCCCTGACCCTGGACCCCGTCCTGATGGACGAGGCCGACCTGCTGCCCGGCGAACTGGTCCACGTCGTCGACGTCGACAACGGCGCCCGCCTGGAGACCTACGTCATCGAGGGCGAGCGCGGCTCGGGCGTGGTCTGCATCAACGGTGCCGCGGCCCGTCTGGTCCACCCGGGCGACACCGTGATCATCATCGCCTACGCCTCGATCGACAACGAGGAGGCCGCGAGCCTGAAGCCCGCCGTGGTCTTCGTCGACAAGGCCAACGCGGTGGTGAAGGTCGGTACCGACCCGGCGTCCTGACCACCCCCGGCAGGTGCCCGCCACGCCCGCCATCCCCGGCGGGCACCTGCCGTCCCCTCCCCCGGTTCGCCCCCGGTTCGTCCCCGTCCGCCACCGGCCCGTCATCGTGTAACCCGTATACCCGGTTACACCTATCCTGGTCGCATGACCGACGGAGACCACCGGACCACCGCCGCGCCCCCCGGGCTGCTCCTCACCACCCCCGCGGGCGCCCGCTTCCACTTCGACCCCGGTGCCCTCTGCCTGGAACTGCTCACCACCGGCGGCCCCGGCGAGTACGCCCGCTACGAGATCCTGCACCGGCCCGCCGACCTCACCGCCTGGATCCCCCGGTCCCGCCTGCGCCTGCCCGCCGACGCCGTCCGCGTCTCCGCCCCCGAGCTGGCCGACGCCCGCACCCTGCGCGACGCGCTGTGGCGCGTCGCCGCCGCCCACGCCCACGGCCGGACCGGCGCCCCCGAGGACTACGCCGCCCTCAACCGGGCCGCCGAACACCCCCCGCTGGTCCCCCGGATCGCCCCCGACGGCACCGCCGCCGACCCGCCGCCCGCCGACGGCACCCAACTGGTCTCCACCCTCGCCCGGGACGCCATCGCCCTGCTCACCGGCCCGCACGCCGACCGGGTCCGCGAATGCGGCGCGCACAACTGCCGACTGATCTTCGTCGACACCTCGCGCCCCGGCCGACGGCGCTGGTGCTCGATGGAACGCTGCGGCAACCGCCACAAGGTCCGCGCCCTGCGCGCCCGCCGCGAGTCCGAACAGCCCGCCCCGCCCACCCCCGCCGATCCGGCGGGTCGGCCGGCTGATCAACCGTCTGAGACCATGGGCTGATGCGACCGCTGTACTCCGTCCCCCTCGGCTTCGCCGCCGCCGGCGCCGCCTGCCTCGCCTACTCCGTCGGGTACGAGGTCCGGGCCTTCCGCCTCCGCCGGGTCGAGGTCCCCGTCCTCCCCCGCGGTGCCCGCCCCATCCGGATCCTCCAGGTGTCCGACATCCACATGGTGAGCGGCCAGGGCAAGAAGCAGCGCTGGCTGAAGAGCCTGGCCGGCCTGCGCCCCGACCTCGTGGTCAACACCGGCGACAACCTCTCCGACCCGCTCGGCGTCCCGGCCACCCTCGACGCCCTCGGGCCGCTGATGGAGTTCCCCGGCGTCTACGTCTTCGGCTCCAACGACTACTACGGCCCCGCCCCCAAGAACCCGGCCCGCTACCTCCAGGCCATGCGCAGCGGCGCCCACGGCATGAACAACCCCGATGGCACCGCCCGCCGCGGCGTCGTCGGTGCCGTCCACAACCCGTGGGAGAAGCTCCGGGACGGCTTCGACGCGGCCGGCTGGCTCGACCTCACCAACACCCGCGGCCGCCTCACCGTCAACGGCCTCGACCTCGAATTCACCGGCCTCGACGACCCGCACATCCGCCGCGACCGCTACAGCGAGGTCACCGGCGGCCCCTCCCCCGACGCCGACCTCTCCCTCGCCGTCGTCCACGCCCCCTACCTGCGCGTCCTCGACGCCTTCACCGCCGACCGCTACCCGCTGATCCTCGCCGGCCACACCCACGGCGGACAGCTCTGCATCCCCTTCTACGGCGCCCTCGTCACCAACTGCGACATCGACACCCGCCGGGTCAAGGGCCTCTCCACCCACACCGCCGGCGGCCACCGCTCCCACCTCCACGTCTCCGCGGGCTGCGGCACCAACCGCTACACCCCCGTCCGCTTCGCCTGCCCCCCCGAAGCCACCCTCCTCACCCTCACCCCGGCCCCCCGCTGACCCCCACCGGACGCCCGCCCGAAACCGGATTTCGTGTCTCGGCGAGCGTCCGGTAGAGTTCTACTCGTTGCGAAGGAAACAGAGCAACAAACCGCAGGACCGGGGTGTGGCGCAGCTTGGTAGCGCGCTTCGTTCGGGACGAAGAGGCCGTGGGTTCAAATCCCGCCACCCCGACCCAGTACAGAGGGCCAGTCAGAGTAATCTGACTGGCCCTCTGTCGTTGTGTCCGAAGGCGGTCGGCCCCGGGGGGTGCGGCGCGTCGACGGTGGTGCCCGTCACCCGGGCGCCGGGGTGGCCGTCCGGGGAGGCCGGGGGTGCGGCAGGGGCCTTCGGCCGGGCGGGGCGGGTGCCGGGCGACATGGGCCGGCGGCGCCGTCCCCGATGTCCGCTTGGCCGGTTCGCCGCCGGTGTCCGTGTCCGGCGGGGGCCCTGGGGGTGGGGGTCAGAGGGTGGTGGGGAGTTCGGTGCGGGAGGTGATGGCGAGCTTCGGGTAGGCCTTGTAGAGGTGGTGGGCGACGGTGCGGGGGCTGAGGAAGAGCTGGGCGGCGATGTCGCGGTTGGTGAGGCCCCGGGCGGCGAGGCGGGCGATCTGGAGTTCCTGGGGGGTCAGGGGGGACTGAGGGGTGTCCGACGGGGTGGGGGCCGGGGTGCCGGTGGCGGAGAGTTCGGTGCGGGCGCGGGCGGCCCAGGGGTGGGCGGCGAGGCGGTCGAAGGTCTCCAGGGCGGCGCGCAGGTGGGGGCGGGCGTCGGTGCGGCGGCGGGTGCGGCGCAGCCATTCGCCGTAGAGGAGGGCGGTGCGGGCCTGTTCGAAGGGGCGGTGGGCGGTTCCGTGCAGGGCGAGGGCGGCCCGGTAGGCGGATTCGGCGAGTTCGTCGGGGCCGAGCAGGGCCTGGCAGCGGAGGCGGAGGGCTTCGGCCCAGGGGCGGTCGGCGGCGGCTGCCCAGCGGGCGAAGCGTTCGTACGGTTCGGTGGCGCGTTCGGGGGTGCCGAGGCGGACGGCGGCTTCGACCAGGTCGGGGACGGCCCGGGTGGCGCTGACGTGGTGCCGGTGCGGGCCGGTGGTGAGGGTGTGGAGGCGGTCGGCGGCGTCGCCGGCGCGGCCGTGGCCGAGGTCGAGGTCGAGCAGGGCGAGGGCCCAGTGGGCCCAGGGGAGGCCGGCGGCGGGGGCGGCGGTGTGCGGGCCGGTGGTGGCGAGGGCGGTGGCGGCGAGTTCGGCGCAGTGGTCGGCGCGGCCGTCGAGTGCGGCCGTGTAGGCGAGCAGTGCGGCGAGTTGGCTGACCCACTGGTGTTGGCCGGTGTCGCGGGCGAGGCCGAGGGCCTCGGTGGCGGTGAGTTCGGCGTCGCGGTGGCGGCCGTGGAAGAGTTCGGCTTCGGCGTGGAAGAACTGGAGGGTGGGCATCACGCCGATGGTGCCCTTGGCCCGGGCTTCGGCGATGAGTTCGGCGCCGAGTTCGGCGGTCTCGTCGTCGCGGCCGAGGATCAGGGTGGCGCCGCACAACTGGACCAGGTCGACCGGGCTTTCGGCGCCGGCGCGGCGGGCGGCGTCGGCGGTCTCCCGGGCCGGCGGCAGTGCGGCGGCGGGTCGGCCGAGGGCCGGGAGGACGGCGGCGGGCAGGTGGCGGGCGAGCGGGGCGAGGGGGTCTCCGTCGGCCAGGGGCAGGGCCGCGAGGCGGTCCAGGACGGCGGCCGCCGGTTCCGCTCCGGCGTACCAGGCGGCGTGGAAGGCCTGGAACAGCATCCGGGCGGCGTACGACGGGTCGATGGCGGTTCCGGCGGCGTCGAGCAGGAGCCGGTGGGCGGTCGGGTAGGAGCCGCGCCAGAAGTGCGCGGTGGCCCGGACCTGGTCGAGCAGGGCGTGTGCGAGGACGCTGTCGGTGCGGGCGGCGGCCTCGTCGGCGAGTGTTTCGGCGCGGTCCAACTCGCCTTCCTCGGTGGCGGATTCGGCGGCCAGGACGAGTCGGCGGGTGGCGGCGTCGCGGTCCGGGGTGAGCCGGGCGGCGCGTTCGTACGCGGCTGCGCCGCCGTGGCCGCCGCGGCGGCCGGCTCGGACGGCGGTGCGTTCGAGCGCGTCGGCGATGCCTGCGTCGGGGGCGGTGGCGGCGAGGGCCAGGTGCCAGGTGCGGCGGTCGCCCTCGGGCAGTGCGCCGGCCACGGCGGTGTGGACCGTCAACTTCTGGTGGTGCGGGGCGCGTTGGAGGATGGCCGAGCGGAGCAGCGGGTGCCGGAAGGCGATCCGGCGGTCGGCGGTGACGGTCACCAGGCCGGTCTCCTCGGCGGGGGCGAGGTGTTCGGCGGCGATACCGAGGGCGGCCGCGGCGGGCAGGACGACGTCGAGTGCGCCGCTCTCCTCGGCGGCCGCGACCAGGAGCAGCGTCTGGGTGGCGGCGGGCAGTCCGGTGACCTGGCCGTGGAAGGCGATCAGCAGGCGGCTGGTGAGCGGGAGGGCGCCCGGCGGGTGCGCCTGCGGGCCGGTGGCGACCGGGAGTTCGGTGAGTGCGAGCGGGTTTCCGGCGGCTTCGGCGAGCAGCCGGTCGCGGACGGCGGCGGGCAGGTCGGGGCCGGCCCGCCGGGCCAGCAGGCGGCCGGCGTCGGCCTCGGCCAGGGCGGTCACCTCCAGTTCGGGGAGGCCCAGTCGGCGGCCCGCCGATGCGTCCGTACCGCCGCCGACAGCAGTACCGACACCAGTACCGGCACCGGTACCCGTACCGGCGCCGGTACGGGCGGCGAGCAGCAGGGCGATGCCCTCGGCCTGGAAGCGCCGCGCGGCCAGCAGCAGCGCGTCCAGGGAGGCCCGGTCCAGCCACTGGATGTCGTCCAGGACGCACAACAGCGGCTGCTCGACGGCGAGTTCGGCGAGCAGGGCGAGCGTGGCCAACCCGACCAACAGCCGGTCGGACACACCACCGGACGCACCGCCGGAAGGGCCGCCGGGCGCGCTGCCGGGCAGCCGGTCGGACACACCGCCGGACACACCGCCGGACGCGCCGCCGGACGGCTCGGCGCCGTCGGCCAGCCCGAACGCCGTCTCCAGCGCCCGTCGCTGCGGACCGGGTAGGGCGTCCAGCCGGTCCAGGCCGGGCGCGAGCAGCAGGCTCAGCCCGGCGTACGGCAGTTCGGCCTCGTACTCGACGCCCGCCGCCCGGATCACCCGGAACGACTGCCCGGCCCGCCTGACGGCGTCGTCCAGCAGCGCGGTCTTGCCGATGCCGGCCTCGCCCCGGAGCAGCAGAGCGCCGCTGCGACCCGCCCGGGCCGCGTCCAACAGCCCGTCCACGGCGCCCTGTTCGCTTTCCCTCCCGTACAGCATGCCCCCGACCCTACCCAGTCGCCCGGCACCGGTCCCCGACCGGCCTACGTACCCCCTACCGATACGTGACGGATTCGCCGCCGACGGCCCGTCCGTACCTTGGTGAGCACCGGGAGCGACCGGCCGACCACCCACCGCAGCACGGGAGATGACGATGACCGAGATCACCACCGCCGCCCTTCAGCAGCTCGCCGAGCGCTACCTCGCGGTGTGGAACGAGACCGACCCGGCGGCCCGCCGCAAGCTGGTCGACGAGGTGTGGGCCGTGGACGGCCGCTACACGGACCCGCTGGCCGCGGTCGTCGGCCGGGACGCGATCGACGCCCTGATCGGCGCGGCCCAGGCCCAGTTCCCGGGGCTGGAGTTCACCCTCGGCCCGGTGGACGCGCACCACGACATCGCCCGCTTCACCTGGAACCTCGGCCCGGCGGGCGCGGAGCCGGTGGTGATCGGCTTCGACGTGCTGTCGGCGACGCCGGACGGTCGGATCGGCGCGGTGTACGGCTTCCTCGACCGCGTGCCGGGCGCCTGAGCCCGGGAGCGCTCGCCCGAGTGCGCCCCGCCCGGGAGCACCCGCCCGAGTGCGCCCTTCCGAGAGCGCCCGCCCGAGGGCGCCCGGCGCACCCGGCACCGCCGGCGCCCACCGCCCCGGAGCCGAACGGCCACGAAGGGCCCCGACCCCTTCGTGAACACCCCCGGGCGACCGGGCGGGTGGCCCCAGCGCCCACCCGCCCGTTCCATTCCCTCCCCCCGATCGGGTTGGATGGTCGGATGAGCGAGGAGAAGAGCGCCGTACCGGCGTGGGAGCAGCGGTTCAGGGCGGCCCGGGTGTCGCTGCCCGACTGGGCGGAGGACGCCCCGGACCGGGCGCTGTACGTGTCCAACGCGACCGGCACCTACGAGGTCTACGCCTGGGACCGCGCCACCGGCGCCCACCGCCGGGTCACCGACCGCCCGAACGGCACCACCGACGCCGAGCTGTCCCCCGACGGTGCCTGGGTCTGGTGGTTCGACGACAACGACGGCGACGAGTTCGGCGTCTGGCGCCGCCAGCCGTTCGCGGGCGGCCCGGACGAGGAGGCCGTGCCCGGCCTCGCCCCCTCCTACTCGGCCGGTCTGGCCCTGGGCCGGGACGGCACCGTGGTCGTCGGCCGTTCCACCGACGAGGACGGCACCACCCTGCACCTGCGCCGCCCGGGCGACGCCGAGCCGGTGGAGATCTACCGGCACGCGGAGTACGGCGGCGTCGGCGACCTCAGCCACGACGGCACGCTGCTCGCCATCGACCACACCGAGCACGGCGACGCGATGCACTCCTCGATCCGGGTCGTCCGGATCACCGGGTCCGGAACCGTCGAGACCGTCGCCGAACTGGACGAGGTCACCGGCCGGGACGAGCCGCGCGGCCTCGCCTGCCTCGGCTTCGCCCCGGTCGAGGGCGACACCCGGCTGCTGGTCGCGCACCAGCGCACCGGCCGCTGGGAGCCGATGATCTGGGACGTCGCCACCGGCGTCGAGACCGCGCTGCCACTGCGTGACGAGCAGGGCCGCGAACTGCCCGGCGACGTCTCCGCGCAGTGGCGCCCGGGCGCCGCGGAACTGCTGGTGGAGCACGAGTACGAGGCGCGCAGCGAACTGTTCTCGTACCCGCTCCCCGACGCCTCCGCACCCGACGCCACCACGGCCGCCGACGCCGCCACCGCCGGTGCCACCACGGCCGCCACCCCCACGACCGGTGCCCCCGGCCGGCTCACCCGCCTGGACACCCCGCGCGGCACCGTCGGCGGCGCCACCGCCCGCCCGGACGGCACCGTCGAGTACCTGTGGTCCTCCGCCGCCGAGCCCGCCGCCGTCCGCTCCACCGCCGGGACGGTCGTGCTGCGGGCGCCCGGCCCGGTGCCGCCCGGTTCGGTGCCGGTCGAGGACGTCTGGGTGGACGGGCCCGGCGGGCGGGTGCACGCCCTCGTGCAGCGGCCGGCCGGGGCCGGCCCGGAGGACGGCCCGTTCCCCACCGTGTTCGAGATCCACGGCGGCCCGACCCACCACGACAGCGACTCCTTCGCCGCCGGCCCGGCCGCCTGGCTGGACCACGGCTTCGCGGTGGTCCGGGTCAACTACCGGGGTTCGACCGGCTACGGCCAGGCCTGGACCGACGCCCTGCACGAGCGCGTCGGCCTGATCGAGCTGGAGGACATCGCGGCGGTCCGCGAGTGGGCGGTCGCCGCCGGCCTCGCCGACCCGCGCCGCCTGGTGCTGACCGGCGGCAGCTGGGGCGGCTACCTGACCCTGCTCGGCCTCGGCGTCCAGCCCGACGCCTGGGCGCTCGGCGTCGCCGCCGTGCCGGTCGCGGACTACCATGCCGCGTACGCCGACGAGATGGAGGCGCTCAAGTCGCTGGACCGCACGCTCTTCGGCGGCACCCCGGAGGAGGTCCCGGAGCGCTTCACCGCCTCCTCGCCGCTGAGCTACGTCGAGCAGGTGCGGGTGCCGGTGTACATCAGCGCCGGGGTGAACGACCCGCGCTGCCCGATCCGGCAGATCGAGAACTACGTCGAGCGGCTGGAGCAGCTCGGCAAGCCGCACGAGGTGTACCGGTACGACGCCGGGCACGGGTCGCTGGTCGTCGAGGAGCGGATCAGGCAGCTGCGGCTGGAGATCGACTTCGTCCGCCGGCACCTGGCCGCGGTCGGGCACGACGGAGCCGGGGAGACGGTGTGAGACGCACGCTGATGCTGGCGGGCGTGGTGGTGGCCGGGGCCCTGGCGCTCACCGGCTGCTCGGGTTCGCAGCGCGACGAGGCCTCCTGCCCGCCACCGGCCGGTCCGCCGGCGCCGAGCCCCTCGGCCGCCAGGCCGACCGCTCCGCCCGTACCGGCCGCGCCGCCCGCGCACACCACGGCACCGCCCGCACCGGCCGTCCCGGCCGCACCGCTCGCCACCGCGACCAAGGCCGGCGCGGCCGGGACAGGGGTGGCCGGGACAGGGGTGGCAGGAACAGGCGTGACCGGGACGGGCGTAGGCGGAACGGGCGCGACCGGGACGGGCACCACCGTCGCCCTGGCGGCGTACGAGCCGACCGCCCAGGACGGTACGGTCCAGCTCGCCAAGGGGTCCAAGGGGTCGGGCGGCTCGTCGGGTTCATCGGGTTCGTCGGGCTCGAAGGGCTCCGGGTCCAAGGGCACGAAGACCGGGCGCACCGTGCACCACCACATCGACCACTACGACTCGGACGACCAGGTCAGCGGCGGCCACGGCAACTGCGCGGGCACTCCGACGCCGGGGCCCACCGGTTCGACGGCGCCCGCCCAGCCGCTGGGGCTGACGCCGACCCCGGCACCGCCCACCCCGGCGGCCCCGGCCCCGGCCCTGCCGACGCCGCCCAAGCCGACGGCCGCACCACCGCAGCCGCCCAAGCGCTGACCCGGTACCGGCCGAGCACCGACCGAGCCGGCCGAACGAGCCGGCCGGCGCCTCCAGGTCAGACCAGGTCAGTCCAAGCCAGCCGAAGCCAGACCAAGTCAGTCCAGGACCGGGTCCAGTCCCAGGGCCCGGTCCTGTTCCGCCTCCGCCTCCCGGCGGATCAGGCGGAACCACATGAACACGACGAAGCCCCCGAAGACGAACCACTCCAGGGTGTAGCCCAGGTTCTGGAACGCGCGCAGGGTGAGCCCGTCCCCGCCCTGCGGCTGCACCGTCGGGACGGGGGTCAGCCCGGCGGGCGCCTCGTCGACGGCCACCCAGCCGTCGTACCAGCCGTCGTACTCCAGCACGTTCAGCAGCGAGGCCCGGTTGATCATGCCCAGCTGCCCGGCCGGGAGCCCGCCGGCCACCGCGCCGTTGCTTCCCACGGATTCGTTGGCCTGCAAGCGCCCGGTCACCGTCACGGGTCCGTCGGCCACCGGCCCGCCCGGCGACGTCCCCGCCGTCGGCGCCCCGGGAGCCCAGCCGCGCACCACGGCGACGGCGTGGCCGTCGGCGGTGCGCAGCGGGGTGAGCACGTAGTAGCCCTGCTTGCCGTCCAGCACCCGGTTGGGGACGAGCAGCTGGTGCTCGGTGTCGTAGCTGCCGGTCACCGTGACGGACTTGCCGACGGTCTCCGTGGTCACCTGCGGGGTCGCCTGGTCGAGCAGTGCGTCGATCGGCCGGGCGTCACCCGAAGCGGTGATCGACTGCTTGGTCTCGTTGTGCGTGGACACCCGGTCCTCGAAGCGGCCGAGCTGCCAGGAGCCCAGCCACACGCACACCGCCACGGCCGCCACGGCCATCGCGGTGCCGCCCAGCCATCGGGGAGTCAGGAGGAACCGGTACACACCCCCCACGGTAACCACTCCTCACACCCGCTCCGCCCCCAGGGGCCGGTACGGGGCTCCCCTCACCCCGCCGAGGGCGAGCCCGACGGCTGCGGCACCGAGCCGCCGACCGCCTGGACGCCACCCCGGTAGAGGGTGCCGCTGCACGCCACGGGCAGGGGCAGGGTCGCGGTGGCGGCGGTGGGACTGCCGGGGGCGGGGGTGTGGGCGATGGAGGCGGTGGGGGGTGCGGTGGTCGGGTTGCCGGTCGGGGTGGCGGTGGGGCTGGGCGCCGAGGTGGCGCCCGCCGAGGGCGACGAGCTGGCCTGGGGGTTGGAGGTGGGGGCGCCGGTGGCTCCGGAGCCCGTTCCCGGGACGCCCGAGGCGCCGGGGGCCTGGGAGTTCAGGGACACCTGGTTGACGCCGGCCGGCGCGCCGATGGAACCACCCGAACCGCCCGAACCTCCGGAACCACCCGAGCCGCCGGAACCTCCGGAGCCGCCCAGAACGGCGCAGCCCTGGTCGGGGATCCAGGCGAACGACACCCGGTACCCGGATTGCGGGGCGAGCACCGGCGGTTCCGCGTCCATCGCGGTCAGCCCGGTGGCCGGGTCCCCGGGGGTGTGGTCGGCGGTACGGATGCGGCTGCGGTCGCCGCCGCTGACGCCGGTGACGGCCACCGCGCCCGGGCCGCCGACGCGGCAGCTGTGCCCGGAGACGTTGTAGACGGTGAACGAGCCGTAGATCCGCCCCGCCGCGTCGGCCTGGCCGACCTGGGCGATGCCGTCCCCGAGGTCGGTGCGGGTGCAGAGCGGGACGATGCGGCCGTCTCCGCCGCCGGAGGTCCCGGTGGGCGGGACGGCGCCGTCGGTGCGCGGGGCGCCGGTGCCGGGAGGGTGCGAGACGGCGGCCGTACCCGCGGCCGGCGAGGCGTCCCCGGTGCCGCTCGAACCGGCGGCCGGGACCGTTCCGGTGCCGCCGGTGCCGGAGGCGGTGCCGCTGGGCGCCGTGGCGGCCGGGCTCTTGGCGGCGGCCGCGCCGGGGCCGCCGGAGAGCCCGAAGTGCTCCCCCTCGTGCAGCACGGGCAGGGCGATCGCGACGGCGACGGCGAGTGCGGCGGCCCCGGTCCAGGCGCTGCGCCGGGCGGCCCGCCGCCGGGGTACGGCCCGCCGGATCCGGGGCAGTCCGCCGGTCGACGGCTGGACCCCGGAGACGGCGTGGTGCATCAGGTCCCGCACCGCCCGTTCCTCGGACGACAGTCCGGACGCCCCGGAGAGCTCCGCGGGCTCGACGGGCTCGGCGACCTCCACCGACCGCACCGGCTCCACCGACCGCGCCGGCTCCGGACGCCCCGACGAGAGCCCGCCCCCGGTACCGCCGGCCTCGGCCTCAGCCATGTCAGGCCTCCATCCGGGTGCGGAGGGCCGCGAGTCCGCGCGATCCGTAGGCCTTCACCGAGCCGAGCGAGATGCCCAGGGTCTCGGCGACCTGCGCCTCCGTCATGTCCAGGAAGTAACGCAGCACCAGAACCTCCCGCTGACGGCGTTGCAGTCCACGCAGCGCGGCCTTCAACTGGTCGCGCTCCAGGGCATCGTAGGCACCTTCTTCTGCACTGGCCATGTCAGGCATGGGCTTCTGCAGCAGTCGCAGCCCGAGGATCCGGCGGCGCAGCGTGGAGCGGGACAGGTTGACGACCGTCTGCCGCAGGTAGGCCAGGGTCTTCTCGGGCTCGCGCACCCGGCGCCGGGCGGCGTGCACCCGGATGAACGCCTCCTGGACGACGTCCTCGCAACTGGAGAGGTCGTCCAGGAGCAGCGCGGCGAGCCGCAGCAGCGAGCGGTAGTGCGCCTGGTAGGTCTCGGTGAGCAGGTCCTCGCTGGTACCTGCGTCGGTACCCGCGCCGGAGTCCGCCGCACCGGGTGCGGCCGCCGTCATCTGGTCGTCTTCCGGCCTACTCGCAGGCCTCGGGGCGCGCGAGGGGAACGGCACCGCGGCTCTCGCCGGAATGCCCGCCCTTGCCCCCACCATCACGTTCGCCACGCCCGTTGGACACTCGATCCCCTGTCATGGTTGCCCAGCCCGGGGGCCATTCTTCCGCATGGGCGGAAGCGGCCTCCAGGGGATTCCCACGGGATTCCGGACAGATTGTGTCGAGGAGCGGACACAGGTATGGACACAAGCGGACACATCGGAAGCCGCGGGACGGCATCACCCGGCAGAGGGACCAGCAGCCCGTCCCCTACTCCACCGTCAGCTACTCCGCCGCCGGCTACTCCACCGTCAGCTCGCCCGCCACCAGCTCCGCGATCTGCAGCAGGTTGAGCGCCGCCCCCTTGCGCAGGTTGTCCCCGCACAGGAACAGGTCCAGCGCGTCCGGCTCGTCCAGGGCCCGGCGCACCCGCCCGACCCAGACCGGGTCCGTCCCGACCACGTCGTTCGGCGTCGGGAACTCGCCCGCCGCCGGGTCGTCGTAGAGGACCACGCCGGGCGCGTCCCGCAGGATGTCCTGCGCGTGCTCCTGGGTGACCTCGCGTTCGAACCGGGCGTGCACGGCCAGCGCGTGGGTGCGGATGACGGGGATGTGGACGCAGGTCGCGGAGACCTTCAGCGCGGGCAGGCCGAGGATCTTGCGGGACTCGTCGCGGATGCCCATCTCCTCGGCGGCCCAGCCGCCCTCGCGCAGCCCGCCGGTCCAGGGCACGGCGTTGAAGGCGAGCGGGGCGGCGAAGGGCCCGTGGTCGGCGATCACCGCGCGCAGGTCGCCGGTCTGCCGGCCGACCTCGATGCCCGCGACCAGCGCGGCCTGCTCGCGCAGCGCCGCCTCGCCGTCCCGGCCCTCGCCGCCGGCGGCCTGGTAGGAGGCGACCACGAGTTGCGCCAGCCCGTACTCGGCGTGCAGCGCGCCGACCGCCGCGATCATCGCGAGGGTGGTGCTGGCCGGGCTGGCGACGATGCCGCGCGGACGGATCCGCAGCGCGGCCGCGTTGACCTCCGGGACGACCAGCGGCACGTCCTCGACGGTGCGGAAGGCGGCCGAGTCGTCGACCACGACGACGCCCTTGGCCGCCGCGATCGGCGCCCACTGGGCGGAGACCTCGTCGGGGACGGCGAACACGGCGACGTCGATCCCCGCGAAGGCCTCCTCCGCGAGCGGGACGACCTCGACGGCCTCGCCGCGCACCACCGGCTTGCGGCCGGCCGAACGCGGGGAGGCGACGAGTCGGACCTCGCCCCAGACGTCCTGACGGAGCGAGAGCAGGCCGAGCAGGACCTCGCCGACCGCGCCGGTGGCGCCGACGACGGCGAGGTTCGGCCGCCGGGTCATCGCCCGGGGCCCCCGCTCCGCGCCCGGGTCATCGCCCGGTGCCGCCGTAGACGACGGCTTCGTCCGACGCGCTGTCGAGCCCGAAGGCGCTGTGCACGGCGCGCACGGCCTCCGGCACGTCGTCGGCGCGGGTGACCACCGAGATCCGGATCTCCGAGGTGGAGATCAGCTCGATGTTGACGCCCGCGGCGGACAGCGCCTCGAAGAAGGTCGCGGTGACGCCCGGGTTGGAACGCATACCGGCGCCGACCAGCGAGATCTTGCCGATCGCGTCGTCGTAGCGCAGCGACTCGTAGCCGATGCCCTCCTTGACCCGGCCGAGCGCGTCGATGGCCTTCTGGCCCTCGGTCTTGGGCAGGGTGAAGGAGATGTCGGTCAGTCCGGTCGACGCGGCGGAGACGTTCTGCACCACCATGTCGATGTTGACCTCGGCGTCCGCGATGGCACGGAAGATCCGGGCCGCCTCACCCGGCTTGTCGGGCACACCGACGACGGTGACCTTGGCCTCGGAGGTGTCGTGGGCGACTCCGGAGATGATGGCCTGCTCCATCTCGCCCCCTTCGGGCTGGTTCGGGTTGTCGTTGCTGACGATCGTCCCGGGA
This sequence comes from Kitasatospora sp. NPDC056446, assembly GCF_042796115.1. Lineage (NCBI taxonomy): Bacteria > Bacillati > Actinomycetota > Actinomycetes > Kitasatosporales > Streptomycetaceae > Kitasatospora > Kitasatospora sp. NPDC056446. The sequence goes on from NZ_JBHTRF010000002.1 coordinate 181,261, forward strand.
AGACCCGAGAAGGACGAGCGTACGTGAATCGGGATGTTGTAGCGCCGGGCGTACTCCACACAGCGGTCGAGCAGCACCTTGGAACCCGAGGATGCCAGTTCCAGCATGTCCTCGTAGGCGATCCAGTCGATCTTGCGGGCCTTCTTCACCACGCGCGGGTCGGCGGTGAACACGCCGTCCACGTCGGTGTAGATCTCGCAGACCTCCGCCTTGAGGGCGGCGGCGAGGGCGACGGCGGTGGTGTCCGAGCCGCCCCGGCCCAGCGTGGTGATGTCCTTGCTGCTCTGGGACACCCCCTGGAAGCCGGCCACGATCGCGATGTTGCCCTCGTCCAGGGCGGTGCGGATGCGGCCCGGCGTCACGTCGATGATGCGCGCCTTGTTGTGGACCGAGTCGGTGATGACACCGGCCTGGCTGCCCGTGAAGGACTGGGCCTCGTGACCCAGGGATTTGATCGCCATGGCCAGCAGCGCCATGGAGATGCGCTCTCCAGCGGTCAGCAGCATGTCGAACTCACGACCGGCAGGCAGCGGTGACACCTGCTCGGCGAGTTCGATGAGCTCGTCCGTCGTGTCGCCCATCGCGGACACCACGACGACGACCTCATGGCCGGCCTTCTTGGCGTCAACGATTCGGCGGGCTACGCGCTTGATGCCCTCGGCATCCGCAACGGATGAGCCGCCGTACTTCTGCACGACAAGGCCCACGTGCGCTCCTCGACTTGTGTCGTTTTCCGGGGGCGCCTGGCCCCCGTACCCCCCGGGGGAGGGGGGTGTGCGGTCCGCGCCAGTCTACCGAGCAGGGGTGCTCCGACCGGCGCTTTCCATATGATGAGACACCTGTTTCAGCAGGTGATCGGCCGGACGGGCGGCCGCACCGGCAGGTCTGCGGGCGATTCGGTACGGCCCCGGAGAAACAGCGGACCGGCGGACGGAAATCCGGCCGGATTTCTTTTCCGGACGGACCGCTGAGGCATTCGTCACAAAGCCGGTCCGACGAAGGATCCGGCTACCGGCCCAGCCCGAGCTCGGCCTCCATCAGATCGCCCGCCTGCTGCTCCAGCTGCTCGTCGGTGAGCCCGTCGTCATCGGTGTCGGCACCGTCCGGGACCGCCCCGATCGGGCTGTCCAGCCGGACGTGCGCGATCAGCGACTGCAGCGCCCGCAGCACCGCGGTGCAGGTCGTGCCCCAGTTCGAGAGGTACGAGAACTGCCACCACCACAGCGCCTCGCTGACCCGGCCCTCGCGGTAGTGCGTCAGACCGTGCTGGAGCTCGCTCACCACCCCGGCCAGGTCGTCCGAGATCCGGAAGGCGTTGGGCTTCTCCGGCGGACCGTACGGGTCGAAGACCTCGTGGTAGACGTCGATCGGCGCCAGCAGCTCGGCCAGCCGCTCGCGCAGCTGCTCGCCGTCCGGCTCGGGACCGGCGTCGGGCTCGAAGCGGTCCTCCGGGACGACGTCCTCGATGGCACCCAGCCGGCCCCCGGCCAGCAGCAGCTGCGAGACCTCCAGGAGCAGCAGCGACACCGCGCTGCCCGGCTCGTCGCCCTTGGCGACCTCGGTGACGGCGAGCACGAAACTCTCCACCGAGTCGGCGATCTGCACGGCGAAGTCGTCGGGCTCGGAGCCGTGCCCGTGGGTGTGCTGCTGGTTGATCGTCCGGTCAGACATCGAGCAGTCGTCTCCCTTCGAAGGCGCGGCCGAGGGTGACCTCGTCCGCGTACTCCAGATCCCCGCCGACGGGCAGGCCGCTCGCCAGACGGGTCACCTTCAGGCCCATCGGCTTGCAGAGCCGGGCCAGGTAGGTGGCGGTCGCCTCCCCCTCCAGGTTGGGGTCGGTGGCCAGGATCAGCTCGGTGACCGTGCCGTCCGCGAGGCGCGACAGCAGCTCGCGGATGCGCAGGTCGTCCGGGCCGACGCCCTCGATGGGGCTGATCGCGCCGCCCAGCACGTGGTAGCGGCCGCGGAACTCACGGGTGCGCTCGATGGCGACGACGTCCTTGGACTCCTCGACCACGCAGATGACCGCGAGGTCGCGGCGGGGGTCCAGACAGACCCGGCACTGCTCGGCCTCCGCGACATTGCCGCAGACCGCGCAGAAGCGGACCTTGTCCTTGACCTCCAGCAGCGTGTGCGCCAGCCGGCGCACGTCGACCGGGTCGGCCTGCAACACGTGGAAGGCGATCCGCTGGGCGCTCTTGGGCCCGACGCCGGGCAGCCTGCCCAGTTCGTCGATCAGGTCCTGAACCACGCCCTCGTACAACGTCGCGCCTTCCCTCGGATGGTCGGTGGTGCTCCGGTGCCATCATCCAACGAATCGGGCGTCGGACACAGCGCCCGACGCCCGACTCCCACATAAATCACACGCGGCGGCCGGTTGAACTCCGGACCGTCCCGCCCCGGTCGCCCGGAGCCACCGGCCCGGACATCAGCCCCGGAACCACAGGCCCGGAGCGGCAGGCCCCGGAACCACTCAGGCCCGGAACGGCAGACCGGAACCGCAGGCTCGGAACCGCAGGCTCAGAACGGCAGGCCGGGGATGCCGCCGCCGCCCAGGCCCTGGGTCAGCGGGCCCATGCGGTCGGCCTGCATCTTCTGCGCGGTCTGGTTCGCGTCCCGGACCGCCGCCAGGACCAGGTCGGCCAGGGTCTCGGTGTCCTCCGGGTCGACCGCGGCCGGGGCGATGGTCAGCGCCACCAGCTCACCGGCACCGGTCACCGTCGCCTCGACCAGGCCGCCGCCCGCCGAACCGGTCACCTTCGTCTCGGCCAGCTCCTGCTGGGCCTTCGCGAGATCCTGCTGCATCTTCTGCGCCTGCTTCAGCAGCTGCTGCATGTTGGGCTGGCCACCACCGGGGAACACGGGTCTCTCCTTGCTGTCATGGCTGTCCGCGGGGTCCTCCGACACCGCCCGACACCGCCGAGCCTACGTGCTGCGTCCCGCTCAGGTACCCCGGTGGTGGATCTCCTCCAGCACCGTCGCTCCCAGCTCGCGAATGATCAGTTCCTGACCGGAGAAGGCCTCCTCGTGGAGGTCCGGGTCGTCCTCCTCCGGGATGTCGTCCTCCGGGGCCACCGACCGCACCGGAGCCGCCGGCGGCGCGGCAGCGGGCCGCGGGGCCTGCACCGGAGCGGCCTGTACGGGCGGGGCCTGCACCGGGGCTGCCTGTACGGGCGGGGCCACCGGCGCGGGTACGGCCGCCACCGGCGCCGGGGCCGGAGCCGCCGGACGGGCCGGAGCACCCCAGCCGCCACCGCCCTGGGCGGCACCCCCCGGAGCGGCGCCGACCGGGCCGGCCCCGGACGGAGCGGCCCCGGTGCCGCCGGACGGGTCCACGATGCACTCGATCCGCCAGTCCACGCCCAGCGCGTCGGCCAGCGCGGCGCGCAGCACGTCGTCGCTGTTGCTGCCGGCGAAGCTGTCCCGGGCACCGGCGTTGATGAACGACACCTGGAGCACGCTGCCGTCGAACCCGGCCACCTGGCCGTTCTGGCTGAGCAGGATCCAGGTGAAGCGACGGCGGTTCTTCACCGCCTCCAGGATCTGCGGCCACAGCTGCCGGACCTGCGCGGCACCCTGCTGCGCGGACGCCGACGGCTGCCCGCCGGGGGCGGCCGGAGCGGGGGCAGGAGCAGGGGCCGGAGCGGGTACGGGGGCCGGAACCGCGGCAGGGGCCGGGGCGGCCTGCGGCTGGGCCGCCGCCGGGGCGGGCGCGCCGCTGCCGGCCGGGGGGAAGCTACGGGGGATCGGCCAGGCACCGGGCGCGGACGCGGCAGGCCCGGCGGGTGCGGCCGGGGGCTGCGGAGCCTGCACCGGCGCCACCGCCACCGGGGCCTGCGGCACGGGAACCGGCTGCGCGGGAGCCTGCGCCGGGCTCTCCATCACCGGCACGACGGCCACCGGAGCGGCCATCGGAGCGGCCGCCACCGGCACGCCTGCCATCGGCGCGCCTGCCATCGGCGCGGCGAACCCGCCGGCCGAGGCCCGCCGCTCCAGCTTGTCCAGCCGCGCCTGCAACGACAGCTCGTCGCTGTACGCGCCGGGCAGCATCACCCGGGCGCAGATCAGCTCCAGCTGCAACCGGGGCGCCGCGTTGCCGCGCATCTCGGTCAACCCGGTGTTGACGAGGTCCGCGGCCCGGCTCAGCTCGGCCGCCCCGAACCCGTCCGCCTGCGCCTGCATCACCGCGACCCGGTCCGCCGGGGCGTCGATCAGCCCCTTCTCCCCCGCGTCCGGCACGGTGGCCAGGATCACCAGGTCACGCAGGCGCTCCAGCAGGTCGGTGACGAAACGGCGCGGGTCGTGCCCGCCCTCGACCACCCGGTCGACCACCTGGAACACCGTCGCCCCGTCGTGCGCGGCGAAGGCGTCCACCACCTCGTCCAGCAGCGCGGAGTCGGTGTACCCGAGCAGCGCGGTCGCCATCGGGTAGGTGACGCCGTCCTCACCGGCCCCGGCCAGCAGCTGGTCCATGACCGACATCGAGTCACGCACCGAACCCGCCCCGGCCCGGACCACCAGCGGGAACACCGTGTCCTCGACCTGGATGCGCTCGCGGCCGCAGACCTCCGCCAGGTAGTCCCGCAGCGTGCCGGGCGGGACCAGCCGGAACGGGTAGTGGTGCGTCCGGGACCGGATCGTCCCGATGACCTTCTCCGGCTCGGTGGTCGCGAAGATGAACTTGAGGTGCTCCGGCGGCTCCTCCACCACCTTGAGCAGCGCGTTGAAGCCGGCCGAGGTCACCATGTGCGCCTCGTCCAGGATGAAGATCTTGTACCGGCTGTGCACCGGCGCGAAGAACGCCCGCTCACGCAGCTCGCGCGCGTCGTCCACACCACCGTGCGAGGCGGCGTCGATCTCGATCACGTCGATCGAACCGGGCCCCCCGGTCGCCAGGTCACGGCAGGACTGGCACTCCCCGCAGGGCGTCGGCGTCGGCCCCTGCTCACAGTTGAGACAGCGGGCCAGGATGCGCGCGCTCGTCGTCTTCCCACATCCGCGCGGCCCGCTGAACAGGTACGCGTGGTTGACCCGGTTGTTACGCAGGGCCTGCTGGAGCGGAGCGGTCACGTGCTCCTGACCGATGACCTCCGCGAAGGTCTCGGGGCGGTAGCGGCGGTACAGGGCTAGGGACACACCCCCGACGATATCGGGACGGACGGACAAACGCGTCGCCCCGCAGTCCCCGCACGCCCCCGGGAACGCAAAGACCCCCCGTGCACCCGCCAGAGCCCTCCTACCCTTGCTGCCTTCCGGCCCTGGGGGGGTTCAGAGAGATGACGCCACACGAGGGGCTGAGCCCCACAGTACCGGATCCAGGCCCCGACGATCCACAGGCCACCCCCACCCCCAACCTGCGGGACAGGTGGTCGCGACCACCCCGAAACATGTACTAAGCTCTCCCACGGAGGATTCGCCTAGAGGCCTAGGGCGCACGCTTGGAAAGCGTGTTGGGAGCAATCCCTCACGAGTTCGAATCTCGTATCCTCCGCCGGCAGAAGGCCCGGACCGCTCAGCGGTCCGGGCCTTCGTCGTTCCCGTGGTGGTGCGGTCGGCCGGGGCGGCCCATGATGGAAGTCCAGGGGCGCGCGAGGTTCGAGAGCGGCACATGGCTGTATGGCGTGTCCGGGACTTCACACCGGACGATCTCGAAGCGGTGGTCCGGCTGGACGCGGAGAGCGCCACCACGGACCGCGCCGCCGTGTTCCGCCTCTCCGACGTGGTCGCCGCGCTGCAGGCGCGTGATCCGAGCGTGGTCGTGGTGGCCGACGGACGCCTCGTGGGCGCGGCGGTGGGCCGGGTGGACGGGGACCGGGCGTGGGTGCTGCGCATCGCCCTGCATCCCGGCTGGCGGAACCTGGGCATCGGCACCGCCCTGCTGTCCGCACTGGAGCACCGTCTGCGGGACGCCGGGGCCAGGATCGTCGCAGCGGTGCTGCCCGAGGAGGAGACCGGCGCCACCGCACTGGTCAACTCCGGGTTCCACCCGCACCGCGGGCTCACGTACTTCGAGAAGTCGGAGGCCGCCGGCACCCAGGGCCCGTCGGTCCTGGCGATGCTGGGCGCGGTCATGCCCGAAGCCCACCTCTGGGAGCGGCTCACGGGTATGGCCGACGAGAAGCGGCTCATCGAACGGCGGCTGGTGCTGCCCCTGGCGAACCCCGAGCTGGCGGACGCCCACGGCGTTGAACCGCCCCGCGCGGTCGTGCTGTTCGGTCCGCCGGGCACGGGCAAGAGCACGTTCGCCAAGGCCGTGGCCGGTCGGCTCGGCTGGCCGTTCATCGAGCTCTTCCCCTCCCGGCTCGCGTCCGAGGACGGGCTGGCCACCGGGCTGGGCCGCCGCTTCGAGGAGGTGGCGCAGCTCGACCACGTGCTGCTCTTCATCGACGAGGTCGAGGAGGTCGCCGGTGCGCGCAGCCTCGCCGCCCCCGCGTCGGTCGGCGTGGTCAACGAACTCCTCAAGTCGATCGTGCGGTTCCGGGACCGCGACGGCCGGCTCCTCGTCTGCGCCACCAACTCGGTGGCCGCCCTGGACCCGGCGTTCCTGCGCCACGGCCGGTTCGACTACGTCCTGCCGGTCGGGCCGCCCGACTCCGCTGCCCGCGACGCGCTGTGGGCCGGCTACACGGCGAAGACGGGTACCGCCGCCGACACGGCGGTCCTCGCCGAAGCCAGCGAGGGCTTCACCCCCGCCGACATCAGACAGGTCTCGATGGCGGTCGCCCAGAGCACCTTCGAACGCACCCTCGACACCGGGGAGCGCACCCAACCCGGCACCCAGGACTACCTGGACGCCATCCACCGCACCCGTCCGACCGTCTCCGAGGAGATGGCCCGGGAGTTCGCCGACCAGGCGGTCCGCTACGGGCGTGTCTGAACGGCCGGCCCCGACCGTGCCGGGCCCGGCCTCGCGGGCCGGACCCGGGGACAGGTCTTCGATCATGACCACGACGCTCGGTCGTACGACGACGCCCGCCGCCCCGGATTCCACCGTACGGCTCTCCCTCACGCCCGACGGCGTACGGCCCGCCACGGCCGCGGAGCCGGGTGTGTCACTCGCGTGACCATTCGGCCTCGGCCTGGGGCGGGCCGTCGATGTCGGCCCCCTCCCAGAGGCGGATCCTGATCGCCCGGGGGCCGGGCGCGGGTTGGGAGAGCGTGCGCACGAACACGTCCCGCAGGTGGTTGGCCGCCCGCTGGGGCGGCCCGTCGTACTCCAGCGGATCCTGCTGGGGAGCGTCGTCCTGCCGGGACCAGCGGCCGTCGTCGTCCTGTGTCTCCAGAACCCATCGGTAGTGCCGCATCCTGGCCTCCCGTGCCGACGTTCCCGCCCCCGGTCACGACGGTATGGGTGGGGCGGACCGGCCGCGACCGGTGGGCCCAGCCCTGGACCGACCGCCGTCAGCACTCGGCGCCGCCTCGCAGATAGCTGCCGACGACCTGGAGCCACGCCCCGGGGCCGAAGCAGACCTCGATCCGGTACGGCGTGTCCTCGAAGACCCGCAGGACGCGCAGCGCACCGCTCGGATGCAGGTCGTACTCGAAGGTGACGCCGTCCGCACCGTCCTCGTACTGCATGTCCAGCGGCCCCTTCGAGGGCTCCGCCGGCACCCGGGCTTCGGCCGAGAGTTTCACGTAGACGGACATCTCGCTGTCCCGCCTTCCTGTCTGCCCGAGAAGCCCGAGTAGCCCGACCCACCGGAGCAGGGCCGGAGCAGGGCCGCCGCGATATCCCCACGCTACTCCGCCCGCACCGCACCGCGCCGACCCAGCCGGTCGGAGGAGCCCGCACGAGTTCGCCGGCACGTCCGCGCCCGTCGCGACAGGCTCCCGGGGGCTGTTCGACCCGCCTGAGGCGTCCCGCCTGAGGTATCCCGCCTGAGGTGTGCCCTCACGGGTTCGAATCCCGTACCCTCCGCCTTTGCCCGCCAAGGCAGTTCGGCGGCTCGTGGCCACGCGGTGCGGTGAGAGGCGGGCGGGTGGGCGGCTGGGACTTCGCTGCGGGGATCTTGGCGGGCGGGGCTTCCCGCTGCTCCGGCAGTTCGCGTCGCGTTCGGACCGGCGAGAGGAAGACGGGCAGGAACGCCGTCGCCAGGAAGACGGCGCCCACCCAGAGCGTGGTGTGGACGGTGGCCAGTTCGCCGATCACGCCGGCCACGGCGGAGCCGATGGCGAGTGCGCCGGTGAGGAGGAAGCGGAAGGTGGCGTTCATCCGGCCGAGGAGCGCATCGGGCGTCGCACGCTGCCGCAGGCTCACCCCCAGCACGTTGTCCATGCCCGTCTTGAACATGGCCAGCAGCCAGCCGGTCCCTGCCAGCCAGAGCCAGGGACCGCGACCGACCAGGGGGACGAGGAGTCCGGCGGGCGCCAGCCACAGGCCCAGCAGGCCCAGGGTGCGGCCGTAGCCGAGGCGCCGGGCGATGGGCCGGGCGCAGCGCGCCCCGAGCAGGAGGCCGACTCCGCCCATCGCCCAGAACAGGCCCAACACCTGGGCCGGGAAGTGGAGTTCTCGGATGAACAGGACCGGAAGCACGGTATTGGTGATCTGGGAGCCGAGGTTGCCCAGGGCCGCGGTGAGCGCGAGGGCTCGTAGCTCCCGGTTGCCGAGTACGTGCCGCAGCCCCTCGGCGATCTGCGCCCTCAGCGGCGTGGACCTCCCGGACAGCGGCGGGGCCGGCGGGGGTGTGCGGCGGATCGCGGTGAGGCGCAGGGCCGAGGCCAAGTAGCCCACGGCCGCGCAGCCGACGGCCACCGGGGCGGTGAGCAGTTGGACGAGTGCCCCGCCCGCGCCCCGCCCCGCCGCGTTGCCCATGGCGATCAGGCTCACCACGGCGGCGTTCGCCCGGACGAGACCGTCGCGGCCGACGAGCTGCGGCAGGACGCTCTGTGAGCCGACGTCGAAGAAGACGGTGGCGCAGCCGTTCAGCAGAACAATCACGTACAGCTGGCCGAGCGTGAGGGAGCCGAGCCACCAGGCCGACGGGACGGTGGCGAGGAGGGCCGCCCGCGTCAGGTCGGCGGCGATCAGCACACGCCGATGACGCATCCGGTCCACCCATGCTCCGGCCGGCAGGCCGATGAGGAGGAAGGCGGCGGTGCCGAGGGCGGCGAGTGCCCCGACCTGGCCGGGACTCGCGTCGAGGGCGGACACGGCGATGAACGGGATGGCGACGTAGCCGATGTTGGTGCCGAGCTGGCTGAGTGCCGTCGCGGCGAACAGGGTACGGAAGTCGGCCTTCCGCCATGGGGATCCGGTCTGCGTGGTCGCTTTCATCCGATGCCCGAACCGGAGCCGTGCTGCGGCGCCGTGGCGCCGGACCCTGCGGGGACGTGTTTTTGACCGCGCGTCAGTCCGACGCCGACGAGCACCAGGGCCATGCCCGCGATGACGCGCGGGCCCACCCGTTCGCCGAGGACGACCGCACCCAGCGCCACCGAGACCACCGGCAGCAGATAGCCGACGGTCGCGGCGGCGGTGGGCCCCTCGTCGGCGATGAGCCGGGAGTTGAGGTGGAAGGTGACCCCCGTGCCGAAGACGCCCAGGACGGCGACGGCGGCCACCGCGGTGACCGTGGGACCGGACGGGGGCGCAGTGCCCGCGGGAAGGGCGAGGGTGCTCAGGCCTGTCGCGGCGAGGAGTTGGGCCGCCGAGAGGGCGAGCGGGGCGGTCCGGCGGCCGATGAGGTGTCCGGCCATGTAGGCGAAGGCCGCCGCGTAGCTGAGGGCTGCGGCGAGCAGCGCCGCCACGCCCCAGCCCACCTGGCCGGCCTTCTCCCACGGGGCGAAGATGACCACCGTGCCGGCGAAGCCGAGCAGGAGTCCGGCCAGGCGGACCGGGCGCAGCCCGCGCTCCGTGCCGAGCGCGACTCCGATGGCCAGGGACCACAGGGGAGTTGTGGCGTTCAGGACGCCCGCCACGCCTGAGTCGACGCTCTGTTCGCCGGTGCCGAGGAGGAAGAACGGCAGGGCGTTGCACAGGAAGGCGGCCACCACGAGGTGGCTCCAGGTCCTGCGGTCACGCGGGAGGCGCTGGCCGCCGGACCGGGCCAGGACCAGCAGCACGGCCGCCCCCAGCGCGCAGCGGATGACGGTGATGTGGAGCGGGGACAGACCGCCCGCCAGGGCGAGTTTGATCCAGAGGAAGCCCGATCCCCACAGCAGGGCGAGGACGGCCATGCGTATGGGGGTTCCGCGTGAGCCGCTGAGCACTGTCCGCCTCCTGGTGGGTTCTTCCTTCCCGTACGGTGCCCCGCAGACCGTTGTAAGACAAGCGAAAAGATCTGGAGGGAGAGTTAAGCTGGTCTACATGCTTGATATGCGGCGTATGCAGGTGCTGAGGGCCGTGGTCACCAGCGGGTCGGTCACCGCGGCGGCGCGACACCTCGGGTACACGCCCTCCGCGGTCAGCCAGCAGATGGCGGTGCTGGAGAAGGAAGCCGGGATCGGGCTGCTGGAGCGAACCGGGCGAGGCGTGCGGCCGACGGAGGCCGGGCGGCTGCTCTCCGAGTGCGCGGCCGTCGTCAGCAGGCACGTCGCCGAGGCGGAGACCGCGCTCGCCGAACTGCGGGCCGGACGGACCGGCCGGGTGGTGGTCCGGTACTTCGCCACGGCGGGGGCGACCATGGTGGCCCCCGCCGTGGCGGCGCTCCGCCGCGAGGAGCCGGGCGTCCGGATCGAACTCAGGCTGAGCGACCCCGAGGATTCGCTGCCGGAGGTGAGGGAGCGCCGGGCGGACGTGGCCCTGGTGGTCCGGCCACCGGACGGGGCGGCCGTCGACGGCATCCGGTTCGTGCACCTGGCCGACGACAGGTACCTCGCCGTACTGCCCCGGGGACACCGGCTGGCCGCGAAGCAGGCGCTTGACCTCACCGACCTCGCCGACGAACCGTGGGTCGGCAGCGACCAGCCCGGCCCCTGCCTGGACCCCGTCCTCGACGCCTGCGGCTCGGCCGGCTTCAGCCCGGACTTCGTCGTCGAGAGCGGGGACTACGCCACCGCGCAGGGATTCGTCGCCGCCGGGCTCGGGGTGAGCCTGATTCCGGAGATGGGGCTGGGCAACCGCCACCCCGACGTCGTCGTGCGCGAGGTCCGCAATCCGGAGCCGGTGCGGGCGATCTACGCGGCGGTACGGGAGCCGTCACCCGTCCGGCCCGCGCTGCACAGACTGCTCGACGCGCTTCGCAGCGCCGCCGCTCGACCCGCCGAGCACTGAGCGGGCCCAGGCCTTCGCCCCTGTCCCGCTCCGGCGCGGGCCTCCGGGGTGCGGCGGGACACCGGCGGGTGAACTCCACGCGCCGGGTGGTTCGGCCGCGGCATAACTTCGAGTCATGAGACTTCACTCTTCGCACATGGGGTTCCGGGGCCGGGCCGCCGTGGTCGCCGCCGCCGTGGTGGTGCTCGGCGCCACCGCGGCGGGCGGTGCTCCGGCGAGCGGCGCCTCGGCGGGCGGCGCAGTCGCCCGGGGGCCGTTCCTCGGGCCGCTGAACACCGTGTCACCGGTCGCCTCGACCGTGCCCGCGAACGGGGACCTGAACCCGTACGGCACCGTCGTGGTCCCGCACAGCACGGGCAAGCTGCGCCGTGGCAACGTGCTCATCAGCAACTTCAACAACGCCCAGAACCAGCAGGGCACCGGGACCACCCTGGTCCAGGTGAGCCCGGACGGGGCCGTCAGCACCTTCGCCCGGATCGACCCGGCGAACCTGCCCGGGCCCTGCCCCGGCGGGGTCGGGCTCTCGACGGCGCTGACCGTTCTGCCGGGCGGCTGGGTCGTGGTCGGCAGCACGCCCACCGCGGACGGCACCTCCGCGACCGTGCAGGCCGGCTGCCTGCTGGTGCTGGACAGCAACGGGACGGTCCGCGAGACCATCGCCGGCGACGGCATCAACGGCCCGTGGGACATGACGGCCGTCAGCTCCGGCGACCGCGACGAACTGTTCGTGACCAATGTGCTGAACGGCACGGTCGCGGGCGGCGGCGCCGAGGTCGACCAGGGCACCGTCCTGCGGATCACCCTGTGCCGGCAGGGCGACGAGCCGCCGCAGCGGGTCGCGACCACCGTGATCGGCTCGGGCTTCGGCGAACGGACCGACCCGGCCGCCCTGGTGATCGGCCCGACCGGCGTCGGTCTGGCCCACGACGACACCCTCTACGTCGCGGACACCCTCGCCAACCGGATCACCGCGATCCCCGACGCCGTCCACCGCACCACCGACGCCGGAACCGGCACCACCGTCAGCACCGGCGGCAACCTCAACGGCCCGCTCGGCCTGGCCGTCGCCCCCGGCGGCGACGTCCTCACGGTGAACTCCGGCGACGGCAACCTGGTCGAGACCACCCCCGCCGGCAGCCAGGTCGCCGTCCGCACCCTCGACAGCAGCGGCACCCCGCCCGGCGCCGGCGCCCTGTTCGGGCTCGCGGTCGACCTCGACCGCGACGCCGTCTACTTCGTCGACGACGCCACCAACACCCTGAACGTCCTCCACTGACCGCGGCCGCCGCCCCGCTCCCGCTTCCTCGGCCGGCCGAAGGCCCGGACCGCCCCACCCGGCCCGGGCCTTCGCCGTGTCGCGGCCCCGGTGCCGTCCCCGGTGCCGCCCCCGTGCACCCGCCCCCGTACACCCGAGCCCGTGCGTCCCCTTCGGTCGGCACCTGCCGGATGATGGGGGCAGCAGACGTGAGGGGCGGCGCAGTGACTGACAGCGGATCCACCGGATCGGAGTCGGACCTCCGGGCGGCCGGCGGGAGGTCCGGGACCTCCGTGTCCGGCGCCCGGCCCGGGGCCGAGGCGGAACCCGAGGCGGAACCCGGGGCGGCACCCGGAGCGGCACCCGTACCGCATGCCGAGGGCCCGGGCGGGCGTGCGGGGCGGCGGCGGTCCCTGGTCAGGCGGCTGGCCGTGATCGTCCTCGTCCTCGTCGTCCTGTGCCTCCCGCCGTGGTGGACGCTCCTCGCTTCCGGCGCCGACTGGCCGCTCCCGGTCTTCGTGGCCGGCACGGCAGTCCTCGCCGCCTGGCTGGTCTCCTTCCCCTGGCTGATGGTCGCGGGTCACGGTCCGCGGCGGATCGACCGGGCCGCCCGCATCGCGGACACCAGCCTCGGAGTGGTCTGGGTCCTGTTCACCTGGTCCGTGGCGGGCGGCCTGGTGAACCTCGTGCTGAGCGGGTTCGGCGTCGGCGGCGCCGACCGGGCCAGGACGGTGGCGGTGGCCGTGGCCGTGGTCTCCGCCGGACTGCTGGGCTGGGGGCACCACGAGGCGATGCGCGTGCCCCGGGTGAAGCGGCTGGACGTCCACGTCCCACGGCTCGGCGGGGGTCTGGACGGGACCCGTGTCGTGGTGCTGGCCGACACCCACTACGGGCCGATCGACCGGGCGCGCTGGTCGGCGCGGGTCGCGGAGGCGGTCAACGCGCTCGACGCGGACGTCGTGGTCCACGCCGGCGACATCGCGGACGGCACCCCCACGCAGCGCCGGGAGCAGTCCGCGCCGCTCGGGACGATCCGCTCGCGGCTGGCGAAGGTCTACGTCACGGGGAACCACGAGTACGGCGGGGAGGCCCAGGGCTGGCTGGACCGGATGGCGGACCTGGGCTGGGAGCCGCTGCACAACCGCCATGTCGTGGTGCAGCGCGGTGGGGACGCCCTCGTGCTCGCCGGCGTGGACGACGTGACCGCGGAGCACTCCGGCCTGGCCGGGCACCGCGCGAACCTGGCCGACGCGCTGGCGGGGGCGGACCCGGCGGATCCGGTGCTGCTCGTCGCCCACCAGCCCAAGTACGTCCCGCGGGCCGCTGCCGCCGGCATCGACCTGCAGATCTCCGGGCACACCCACGGCGGCCAGATCTGGCCGTTCAACTTCCTCGTCCGGATCGACCAGCCGGTGGTGCACGGCCTGAGCCGGCACGGCGAGCGGACCCAGCTCTACACCAGCCGGGGCACCGGCTTCTGGGGGCCGCCGTTCCGGGTCTTCGCACCGAGCGAGATCACCCTGCTCACCCTGCGCTCGGGCACCGGGCCGGCCGACGCGTAGCGCGCCGGAGCACCCCGGGCGGGCGGCACGGGCCCGGGCTGGCGGCGGCAACGGGACGGGGTCAGCCGGTGCGGAGGGCTTTGAGGGGGTCGGTGCGGGCGGCGCGCAGGGCCGGGTAGAGGCCGGCGAGGAGGCCGACGGCGGTGCCGATCAGGGGGGCGGGGAGGGTGGCCGCGGGCTGGAGGACGGCCGTCCAGGAGCGGGCCGCGGCCACGGCGATGACGACCAGGATGCCGAGGCTGGTGCCGATCAGGCCGCCGAGCGTGCCGAGGGCGGTGGACTCGGTGAGGAACTGGGCCGCGATGTGGTGGGTGCGGGCGCCGAGTGAGCGGCGCAGGCCGATCTCCTGGGTGCGTTCCAGGACGGCGACCAGGGTGGTGTTGGCGATCCCGACCGCGCCGACCACCAGGCAGATCGCGGCGAGCGCGAGGAACAGGCCGGTGAGGTCCGAGGTGATGTGGTCCTGGAGGCTGTGCGGATCGGGCGGCGGGGTCACCGTGAACCGGGCCGCCGCGTCGGGGCGCAGCGCCACCGCCAGTTGGCGGGCGACCACCGGGGCCGCTCCGACCCTGGTCGCGGCCACCAGGTGGGCGCCCTGGTCCTCGCCCTTGCCGGGGTTGCCGAAGCGGTCCAGCGCCGTGCTGCCCGGGATGACCACCCCGAGCAGGGTGTCGGGCAGCCGCTGCACGTCCGAGTAGACGCCGATCACGGTGTACGGCAGGCCGTCGATGAAGATGGCCGGCTGGGCGTCGAGCCGGGTGACGCCCAGCCGGTTCGCCGCCGTCCGGCTGAGCAGGGCGACGGGCAGCCGGGCCTGCTGGGCGTACGGGTCGAGGGTGGCCCCGGCGGCGAGGGTCGGCTGCATCGCGGCGACCGCGCCGGGGGTCGCCGCGAAGAGGGAGAGGCCCTGCCCGGCGGAGCCGTCGGCGGCCGGCGAGCCGCCGATCCGGTGCTGGTCGGCCGGGACGCGCCACCAGACGCCGGCCGCGGTGACGCCGTCGATCCGCCGCACCCGGGCGTCCGCGTCGTCGGGGAAGCTCATCGGCGGGTTGGTGCCGGGGGGTGTGCCGTCGTCCGCCGGGTTGTCGGTCACGGTCACCGTGGTCGCCTTGGTGAGGTCGAACTGGTGGCCGATCTGCCCGGAGGCGGTCGCGGTCAGGCCGAGGACGGCGACGAACGCGCCGATGCCGAGGACGGTGCCCAGCATGGTCAGCACCGAGCGGCCGGGCCGTTGCAGCACTCCGGCCAGGGCCTCCTCGACCAGGTCCCGCAGGCTCAGCCGGGACGGGGGTTCGCCGAGCGCGCCGCGCCGGGTCGGCCGGCGGCGCGCCATCAGGCGTCCGCCGAGGCGCCGAGCGGGGCGGACGGGGTGCCGAGCGGGACGGACGGGGCTGCGGCGGCGGCCGGGGCATCGGCGGACGGGGCGTCGGCGTGCCCGCCCTCGCTGATCCGGCCGTCGCTGATCCGTACCGTCCGCTGGGCGCGGGCGGCCACGGCCGGGTCGTGGGTGATCACGACCAGGGTGTAGCCCTGCCCGTGCAGGTGCGCGAAGTGGTCCATCACGGTCGTCGCGTTGGCCGAGTCCAGGTTGCCGGTCGGTTCGTCGCAGAGCAGCAGGGCGGGCCGGTTCACCAGCGCCCGGGCGATCGCGACCCGCTGCCGTTCGCCGCCGGAGAGGACGGTCGGCAGGGCGTCGGCCCGGTGGTCGAGGCCGACCTGGCGCAGGGCGGCCCGGGCGGCCTCCCGGCGGCCCGCGCGCGGGGTGCGGTTGTAGACCTGGGCGAGCAGCACGTTCTCCTCCGCCGTCCGGTTGGGCAGCAGGTGGAAGGACTGGAAGACGAAGCCGATCCGGCGCCCGCGCAGGGTGGAGCGGTCGCGGTCGGAGAGCCGCCGGGTGTCGACGCCGTCCAGCGCGTAGCTGCCGGTGGTCGGGGTGTCGAGCAGGCCGAGCAGGTGCAGCAGGGTGGACTTCCCCGATCCGGACGGGCCGGTGATCGCCACGTAGTCGTTCCGGTCGACGGTCAGATCGCAGGGGTGCAGGGCGACGACGGGCGGGGTGCCGGGGAAGCTCCGCCCCACCCCGGAGAGTTCGATGACCGCCGTCACTGGCCGACCACCACCTGGTCGCCCTCGGCGAGTCGCGCGTCCCCGACCGGTGTCACCCCGACGTAGCCGTTGGCGTTGACCCCCGTAGTCACCGGGACGGTGGTGCGCTGCCCGGCCCGGTCGACCCTGGTGACGGCGGTCTGCCCGGCCGCGTCGGTGAACACGGCCGCGACCGGGACGCTGATCACCGGGTCCGCGGTACTGCTCCGCAGGACGGTGATCCGGACGTTCTGCCCACTGAAGGCGGCGGGCAGCGGGTCGGCCGGGGTGATCTGCACGGGCACGTAGGCGGCGACCGGCTGGCCGGCGGGTGCGTTCGGCGCACCGGCCCCCGCACCGCCGCCGCTCGTACCGCCGGTCCCGGCTCCCGTTCCTGGCCCTGCTCCGGCTCCGGCTCCCGCCCCGGCCGCGCCGCCTATCGCGATCACCCGGCCGGCCGGCGGGGCCGTGCTCGGCGCGCCGAGTTCGGCCACGGTGCCCTTGACCGTCGTCCCGCTCGTCTCGGAGAACACCTCGACGGCCATGCCCGGCGTGATCCCGGCCGCCTGGACCGGGGTGAGCTGCCCGGTGACGGCCAGGCCGCCGCTGGTGAGCGACAGCAGCGGACCGGACACCGGCGCTCCCACCGAGGAGTTGACGGCCGTGACGGTGGCGGGCAGCGACGGCAGGAAGACCACCTCGCCGGCCGGCACCATCGGCCCGTCGACCGCCTCCGCCTGGGCGAGCGCGTCCTGGTCCTCGGACAACTTCTTCCGGGCGTTGGCGAGTTGCTTGTCGAGGCCGGGGGCGGGAGCCGGGGCGGGGACGGGGGCGCTCTGGGCCTGGCCGCCGGAGGCCGCGCTCCCGGCTCCGGTTCCGGCTGCGGTTCCGGCCCCGGTCGCGGCACCGGCACCGGCACCGGTCGGCGTCGATGTGCCGCCCTGCGTCCCCGCACCGGCACCCGCGCCCGCACCCGCACCCGTCGAAGTCCCCGCCGCCGCCTGCGCCTTGAGCCCGTCGATGGCCTGCCGGTCGGCCTCGACCGCCTTCCGCGCAGCGTCGACGGCCTGCCGGGTGGCCGCGCCGGTGGTCGGCGCGGTGTAGCCGAGGTGGCGGTAGTAGCCGGTGACCGCCTTGGCGGTGCCCGGACCGTACGTCCCCTGCGGGTCGTCGCCGCGCCCGTAGCCGAGCCGCTCCAGCGCGGCCTGGAGCTCTGTGACGTCCGGCCCGCTGGAGCCCGGCTTGAGGTCGCGGTAGGCGGGCACCGGGCCCTCCAGGACGAACAGCGGCTGGCCGGAGACCTCGGCGAGCAGCCGGCCGTCGGTGACCTGGTCGCCGGACTTGACCGGGAGCGCCGAGACGTAGAGCTGGGTGATGTCCGTCGAGGCCGCCGCCGGCGAGACGTTGTACTGGGTCGGCGGGTACACCTGGCCCCGGACGACCGTGGTCTGGGTGAGCGCCTGCCTGGTCACCGGGGCGGTCATCAGCGTGCCGGGCGGCGGCGCGGTGTCCGCGGCCCGCTCGGCGGGCGACTTGATCAGCGAGGCGGCGCCCAGCCCCGCGCCCGCCACCACGGCCGCGGCCGCCGCAACGGCCAGGAGCGCCCGGCGGCGCCGCGCCATCCGCAGCCGTCCCGGCGCGACCGGCTCCGGTCCCTGTTCCTGCCCCTGCCCGACAGGCCCCGACCCGACGTGCTCCGACCCGACCTGCCCCGACCCGATCGGCTCGTCCCCCGGGCCGGGCGGCTGGTCCGTCTCCACCGACACGACGTCGGCCCCCCTCCGTACCCCGCGCTCACCGTCCCGGGGCCGCACCCGGCGGCGCGCCCTGGGCCGGTTCAGCACGTCCCGGCCGATTTGCTGTCCGTCACCATCCACTGACCATCTTTCAACGCCAAGGTGTAGCTTGTCAGTTGATTGGGACGGTCGATCAGCTGCCCGGACCGCTGGGCGCCGGTGGCGAGGTCGTACTGGATCCAGCTCCGGACGTCGACGCAGTCCACCAGGGTGGCGACCCCGTCCTGGAGGGAGATCCCGCGCACCGTGTGCCCGACGGAGCCCATGGCCACCGCGCCCTGGTCGCGCAGGTGCGCCACGTTCTGCCGGACGAGGCTCAGCTGGTTGCTCGCCGCGACGAGCGCCAGCTCCGGGGTGTCGGACTCACCGGATGCGTTGGCCTTCAACAGCGCTTCCCAGTAGGCGAAATAAGACTGTCGCACCTGGTCCTGCTGCGGCGTCCAGGACCCGTCGGCGACGGCGTCCGCGCTGCGACCCGGGGCCCGGCCCGGGGAGCCGACCAGGAAGCCGACGGCGCACGCGGCGGCGACGAGCAGGCCGAGCAGCAGCAGGGCCCGCTTGCGCCGGACCGGCATCGGAGCACGCTCGGGCGGGAGCGCCATCAGCCCTCCCCCAGTGCCTTCTTGGCCGCGGCGACCCGCTGGGTCACCCGGTCCTTGATCCCTTGCAGGGCGGACTCGTTCCGGCCGATGAGCTCGGTCTGGTAGCCCGCCTCGACCGCGTACCAGGTGCCCAGCAGCTGGGCCTGGGCCTTGCACACCATGTCGGCCACCGCGGTGTCCTTCTCCTGCTGCGCGACCGGGTCCGGCCAGGCGGCCGAACCGGCCGCCGCCGGCGTGGCGTAGTGGTACCCCTGGGCGGTCATGCAGCCCGCCCACTTGGTGACCGCGGCCTTGACCTGGCTGTCCCCGGTGGCGTGGTCGTACGCCTGGGCGCGCAGGCCGCCCACGACGTCGTCCTTGGCGGGCGCGGCGAGCGCTCCCCCGAGCTGCTTGTCGAACGCGCCCATGCAGCCCCGGTCGGCCGTCGGGTCCGCCGCCGTTCCCGGCTTGCCCCCGGCGCCCTCCAGGGCCTTGCGGTACTCGGGACCGTCGCCGCCCTGCTGTTGCTGCTGGGCGGTGACCTGGCCGGCGGGCGGGGGCGGGCGGTGGTAGCCGGTCAGCCGGGCCGCGGTGGCCGAGAGGATGCCGAGGAAGTCCGGGTCGAGCGGCGACGGCGGGGGCGCGGCCGGGAGCACGGCGGGCGTGTAGTCGAACCCCTTGCCCTTCATGCACGTCCGGGTGGCGGCCTCCCGCGCCTGGAAGATCAGCGCCGAGTCGGCGCCGCTGACGGCGTACCCGTCCAGGGGCAGCGGCACCGCCGCCCCGTCGGGCGGCTCGGTCAGCACGGCGGGAAGGGCGGGCTCGGCCAGTGCGGCGTCGTGACCGCCGCCCCCGCCGGACCCCCCGCACCCGGTGACCAGACCCGCCAGGACGACAGCCGCGCCGAATCGTCGCAGCCCGCGGCCTCGCACCACGAATTCCACCCCCCGGTCGGACGGTGATCGAATTCCGGCAATCACCGTCGAAGACTCTCGGTCCGATTGAATCAGGCACGGGCCGCCCGTGCCGCCGTGTCCGCGATATTTCAGGAGAACTTCCGGTACGTCGGACACCCCGCGAATGCGCGGTGCGCGCGGAGCGGGCGTCCCGCCCCGCGCGCACCGCACCGGTTCAGCACTTGTAAATGCCACCGCTCCAGGTCATGTACGTGTCGGCGCTGTAGTAGCGGCCGTAGTACGACCAGTCGGCGAGGTAGTGCTCGTGGTCCGCCCAGCCGGCGTCACCATTCACACTCTGGCCGACGACGTAGCAGTAGAGGTACGCGTGCTGGTCACTGTAGCCGCGGCCGTGCATCGCACAGCTGGTCCACGCGCAGTCGCGCAGGGCCACACCGCCGTCGCGGGTGTTGTAGCCTCCCCACTGGCCGGCTTCGGCCACCCCGCTGCCCGCGCCGAGAGCGCCCAGGCTCAGCAGCGCCGCGGCGACCGTGGTCGCGATCTTCCGCATTTACCCTCCCCGTGTCGTTGACGTACGAGCAGCCGAAAGGCTGGTCGCGGCAGCCATTCTGCAGAGCCGGGCGGAGATACGAACAGGAATTTGGACGCGAAATTCCACGGAAGATTGCCGGAAGATTTCCCGGCACGCGGCGGAGCGGAGCACGGTGCTCCGAATAACGCAGGGTGATGCGCATCACGCGATCTTTGCCGCCCTGATACTGTCGGGACCGCACTGCCTGAACCAAAACCTGCCTCGCCACCGAGCACGGGGGGATTCGTTGTCAGAGCAGGTAGAAAGCTTCGGCGCGCTGCTGCGCCGTACCCGCGTCCTCCAAGGACTCAGCCAGGAGGAACTCGGAAAACGGTCCGGAATCACGGCCCGAGCGATCAGCAATCTGGAACGGGGCTGCAGCCGACCGAGGGGAAACACCCTCCGGGAACTGATCAAGGCCCTTGACCTCGACCAGGACCACGCCGCCGGATTCCTGCACGCGGCGACCAGGTCCACCCGGTACGGCGACGGACACCGGAACGACTTCCAACTGCCCTACGAGGAAGCGGGGCTGCTGACCGACTCCGAAGTCGTCTCGACCCTGCGCCGGCTCAGCCTGACCGATCCCACCCGGTGGGAACCGCGGGTCACCGAGACCCTGCTGGCCGCCTGCTCGGGACAGCCCAGCGCCGTACGGCTGCTCGGCGCGGTCCTGGCCGTCCAGCCCGAACTGCCGCTCGCCGCCCTGGCGGACCGGCTCTGCCACGACGACCGGCGGTGCGCCCTGCTCCCCCGGTGACCTCGCCGCCGCCCGGACAGCCCGCTGCCCGGGCGGCGGGTTCGTCCGGGCAGCGGGTTCGTCGGGGCCCGTGGGATGTCCGGACGGCGGCATGCCCGGGCGGCGGCATGTCCGATTCCTTCAAGACCCGGCACCAGCGGGCCGCCTAGCGTGGCAGACATGACCAGCACATCCGCACCACAGTTCGCCTTCATCGGCCTCGCCGTCTCGGACGTGGCCGCCTCGATCGCCTTCTACCGGCGGCTCGGCCTCGCGTTCCCCGAGGGCGCCGAGAACGAGCCGCACGTCGAGGCCGAGCTGCCCGGTGGGCTGCTCCTGGTGCTCGACGCCGAGTCCACCATCCGTTCCTTCCACCCCGACTGGCAGCCGCCGACCGGCGGCGGGCGCGCCGCGCTGGCGTTCCGCTGCGGGAGCCCCGCACAAGTCGACGCGCTGTACGAGGAATTGACCGGCGCCGGGTACCACGGGGAGCTGAAGCCATGGGACGCCTTCTGGGGCCAGCGCTACGCCGTGGTCCACGACCCGGACGGCAACGGGGTGGACCTGCTCGCGCCGCTGTCCTGAGCGCCGCGCCCGCGGGCGCGTGGGACCACGCGCCTGCGGGCGGCCTCAGGAGTCCAGCAGGACGGTCACCGGCGCACCCGCCAACTCCCGTACATCGCGCGCCAGATGGGCCTGGTCCGCATAGCCGGCCCGGGCCGCCGTCTCGGCGAGCGGGACACCGGAGCGGGCCAGCGCGAGGGCGCGCTGCATCCGCAGGATGCGGGCGAGCGTCTTCGGGCCGTAGCCGAAGGCGGCCAACGAGCGGCGGTGCAGCTGCCGCGCGCCGAGGCCCACCGCCTCGGCCGTCTCCGCGACCGACCGGCCGGCGGTGAGCGCGGCGACCACCGCCCGGACCTGCGGGTCCTCGGGCCGCGCCGCCGCCGCGAGGTGCAGCGCCAGGTCCTCCAGCGCGGCGGCCCGGTCGGGCGCCGCGTCGATCCGTTCGGTGAGGCGCCGTACCTCGGCGCCGGGCCGCAGATCGGCCAGGTCGACGCGGCGGTCCCGCAGCTCGTCGGCCGGGACGCCGAGCAACGCGGGGGCGAAACCGGGGCGCAGGCGCACGCCCGCCCACGGGCCGCCGAGTCCCGGCCCCGGCCGGAAGGCCCGGGTGTCGGGGCCGGCCACGAGCAGCCGGCCCGCCGTCCACAGCAGGTCCATGCAGCCGTCGGGCAGGACCGGCCCGCCGCCGCCCGGACGCCCGGCGGCCTGCTTCGTCCACACGACCGCACCGGGCAGCCGCGACGCGCGCTCCGTGTACTCGGGGGACATGCGGCGAAGGCTACGCGCCCACGACGGGGAGCGCGCGGCCGAGGACGGGCTGCCGCTCAGCCACCCGCCCCGACCGCCTCCGCTGCCGACTCCGCCGCCCCGGCTGCCCCGGCCGCCGGCTCCACCGGCGCCCCGCTCCCGGCGGCCTTCGCCCCACCGCCGTCGCGCATCAGCACCAGGGTGAGCGCCGCGGCCGCCAGGACGGCGACGCCACCGACCGTGAACGTGGTGGAGGTGGCGGTGTTGAACGCCTCTCGGGCGGCCGTGACCAGCCCGCCGTCCCCGCCGGAGCCGGCCAGGGCGAGCGCCCCGGTGATGTCGTGGCGGGCGGCCTCGGGGGCTCCGGCGGGCATCGCGCCGGTGTAGGTGCCGGAGAGCACGGTGCCGAGGACGGCCACGCCGAGGGCGGCACCGGACTGCTGGACGGTGTCGTTGAGCGCGGAGCCGACGCCCGCGTGCTCACCGGGGATCGAGCTCATCAGCGCGTTGGCGGCGGCCGGCATGCCGAGGCCGGAGCCGACGCCCAGCACCAGCATGGCCAGGGCGACCTTGGTGAAGCCGTCGCCGACCGAGAGGGTGGCCAGCAGCGCGAACCCGCCCGCGATGACCACCATGCCGACCGCGGTGAGCACCCGCGCCGGGACCTTCCGGCCGACCGCGGCGCCCACCCCGTTGAACACCAGCGAGGCGACGGCCAGCGGGATGAAGGCGAGACCGGTGTCGGTGGGCGTGAACTCCAGCACGAACTGGACGTACTGGGTGAGCACCAGCATCAGGCCGCCGGTGGCGAAGGTCAGCAGGACGAGCGAGAAGCAGGCGCCGGTGAAGACCCGGTTGCGGAACAGTTCGACCGGGACCATCGGCGAGTCGGTGCGGACCTGCCGGACGGCGAACCCGGTCAGCGCGGCCACCGCGACGAGGAGTGCGCCGAGCGTGCCCGCGCTGGTGAGGCCGTCGCGGGGCAGCACGATGATCGACCAGACCAGCGCGGTCATGCCGACCATCGACAGCGCCATGCCGGGCAGGTCGGTCCGGCGCCACGGCCCCTTGGACTCCGGCATCAGCAGCACCGCCGCGAGGATCGCGACCGCCGCGACCGGCACGTTGAGGAGGAAGACCGCGCCCCACCAGACGTGGGCGATCAGGGCGCCGCCCAGCGCCGGTCCGCCGACCAGGCCGATCATGGCCACCGCGCTCCAGGCGGCGATCGCCTTCGGGCGCTCCTCGTCGTCGAAGACGGTGATCAGGATGGAGAGCGTGCTCGGCATGACCAGCGCGCCGCCGACACCCATCAGGACGCGTCCGGCGATCAGCTCGCCGGGACTGCCGGCGTACGCCGCGACCAGGGAGGCCGCGCCGAACAGCGTCAGCCCGACGATCATCACCTTCCGCCGGCCGAAGCGGTCGGAGAGGCTGCCCGAGGTGAGCAGGAGGCCGGCGAAGACCAGGATGTACGAGTCGATGATCCACTGGATGTCCTGCGCCCCGGCCCCGAGATCCTCCGCGATCGGCGGGATGGACACCGTGAGCACCATGTTGTCGACCACCAGCACCAGGCTGCTGAGGCAGAGCACGATCAGGATGAGCCAGCGCCGCGGATTGCGTTCCACCGCGTTCCCCCTTCGGACAGCACGGACGGCTCGGACGGCCCTGACGCCGGGAGGCGTCGAGCAGCATCGGGAGTCGTCGGATTCGACGCGGGCACACCGCCCCCCGTCCCCACGGGTCCGGTGTGCACCGCACCGAACACTGTACGGAGACCGAACACTGTACGCAACGCCGTACACCGTGCGGTGCCGCTTATGCTGAACCGGGCGGAGCCCGAACGAGCGGGACGAGCGGTCACGAGCGGCGGCGGCTCCGGTCGGTGGCGGCTCCGGCCGGTGACGACCACCAGCGGTAGCGACCACGAGCAATGAGGAGGGCCCGATGGCGGCCAAGTCCGAGGACGGTACGGCGGGCATCCCGTCGCTGTGGACCCGCCCGCAACGGCCCCGACGGGAACAGCCGGCCCTCAGCCGCGAACAGATCGTGGCCGAGGCCCTCGCCCTCCTGGACAGCGACGGCATCGAGGCGCTGAGCATGCGCAAGCTCGGCGCCCGGCTCAACGCCGGCGCCACCTCGCTGTACACCCACGTCGCCAACAAGGACGAACTGCTCGCACTCGTCGTCGACCAGGTGTTCTCCGAACTCCCGCTGCCCACGACGGACGCCGCCGGGGGCGACCCGAAGGTCTGGCGCGCGGCCATCGAGGAGTGCGCCGAGAGTCTGCGCGACGTCATCCTGCGCCACCCGTGGATGGTCTCGGTGATCGGCGACGTCGGCATGGTCTACTTCGGCCCCAGCTGGATGCGGCTGTCCGAGGCCTTCCTCGCCCTGCTGGAGTCGTCCGGGCTCGACCTCGCCGAGGCCAACGAGGCGATGGGCGTCGTCATCGGCTACACCATCGGAACGGCCACCGTGGAAGCCGCCTGGCTGAGCGCGCTGGCCAAGCGCGGCCGGGACGAGCAGGAGTGGATGGACCAGCTGCTGCCCGCCGTCGTCGAGGCCACCAAGGACCACCCGCGGCTGCACCGGCTGTACACCACGGAGGTGGACAGGGAGATCGCTGCGGGCCGGGGCACCGCGTTCAGCAACGGCGTCCGCATGATCCTCGACGGGATCGAGGCCGCCTGGGCGGCCCAGACCGCCCAACGGGCCACCGACCGGACCATCGACCGGACCACCGACCGGACCGGCTGATCTCCGCCCTCCTAAAGCTCGTTGAGCGCCTGCACCTCCGCGTACCCCGGCACCGGCCCGACCGGGCCGCCGTCGGCGACCGCCCCGGCCGTGGCCACCGCCGCCGCCAGCGCGGCCCGGTACAGCAGCGAACCGAGGCTGACCCGGGCCACCCCGAGCGCGGCCAGCTCGGCGAAGCCGGGGCCGGTCGGCGTCCAGAGGACGTTGAGCGGAGCGTCCAGCGCGCCGACCAGTCGGGCGATGAGCGGCGGCTCGGCCGCCCCCGGGACGAACACGCCGTCCGCGCCCGCCTGCCGGTACGCGTCCAGGCGCCGGAGGGTCTCCGGCTCGGGGTCGTCCTGCCCGTACCAGTAGGTGTCGGTACGGGCGTTCACGAACAGCTCCGGCACCGCCGCCTTCACCGCCGCGACCTTCGCCGCGTGGACGGCGACCGGCGCCAGCGTGCCGTCCGGCCGGCCGTCCTCCAGGTTGATGCCGACCGCCCCGGCCGCCGCCAACTCGACGGCCAGCTCGGCGACTTCGTCCGGGTCGTCGCTGAAGCCGGACTCCGCGTCGACGCTGAGCAGGAAACCGCCGCGCCCGAGCCTGCGCGCCAGCCGTACGGTCTCCGCGCGGGTGGCGGCCGCGCCGTCGGGCAGCCCGGCGGCGGCTGCCACGCCCAGGCTGGTGGTGCCGATCGCGGTGTGGCCCGCGGCGGCGAGGGCGGCGGCCGAGGCGTGGTCCCAGGCGTTGGGGAGCAGCAGCGGGCGGCCGGGGAGGTGGTGCAGGGCGGCGAACGGGGTCATGGCGTGGCCTCCGGGGGTCGTGTGCTCGTACGGGTCGGACGGATTCGGCTGCTGCTGAAGAGAGTTCATGTGGCGTCGGGCCCCGGGTGCCGGAGGTCGCCCACCGAGTCCGCGTAGTACCCGGACCCCGAGACGTGGCGGACGATCCGCCGGAAGCTCCAGCCCCTCCCCGGCGAGTCGTCCAGGACCTCGACCGGCAGCGCGGCCACCCGGCGGGACCAGATCCCGGCCAGCCGGGTGAGGCGACTGCGGGCCTCGTCCAGATCGGCCGCGGTGAACGGGGCGAGGTCGGCCGGGGTGGTGACGTTGGAGGCGTGCCAGTGGTCGGGCTCGGTCGGTTCACCGGCCAGCCGGGCCTCCAACTCGGCCAAGTGGTCGAGGAGATGGTCGGTGACGCGACGAACCGCCTTGTGCGGTGTGTAGGTTCGGCCGTCGGCATTGACGACCGGCCGGCCGTCCCAGGCCGTCCAGGTGGCCGCCAGGGCGAGGACATGGTCGACCATCTCCGGTACCAGTGCGGCGAGTTCGGCCCTGCCGAGGTCACGTCCGGACGGCGGGCCGGTGTCCTCGACACCGGAGGCCGCAGCACCGGAGGCCGCCGGGTCGGTGTCCGCCGGATCGGTGTCCGCCGGATCGGAGGCTCCGAGCAGGATGCCCTCCGCGATGACGAGGGCGTGCGAGCGGCCCGGGCAGATCCGGGGCTGGGCGCCGAAGGTGAGCGCCTCGCCGTGCGGCGCCTCCGCCTGGGCGGCCGCGATGTCCAGCACGACGTGCGTCCCGGCCGGTACGGCGAGCCCGCCGACCTCGGTCGTCCGGGCGGCGAGGCGGCGCATCACCCGCACCGGCGGATCCTCGCGCAGCGCGCCGGACAGCCCGTCCTCGTGCCGACGGGCGCGCTCGACCAGGGTGGCGGTGGCATCGCAGGCCTGGACGAGCAGGCCGATCCGGTTCGCGGCCGTCTCCTCGTCCGGGTCGCCCATCGCGGGCAGCAGCCGCGCCACCGCCGCGTCGGCCGCAGCGGTGTCCGGCGCGTCCGTCCCTTCCGTCCCGCCGGGCCCGCCGGGCCCGCCCGCGAAGTACGCCCGGGAGACCGTCGCGACGTCCCGCGCCACGGCCTCCGGGTCGGCCAGGCCGAGCGCCGCCGCGAGCACCCGGACCACCCGCAGCCGCACGTCGGGGTCGAAGCCGCCCGCCGCCGCCACCCGCAGCGCGGCCGGGTCCAGCCGCTCCAGGTCGGCCAGCACCAGCGCCCGGCGCCTCGCGTGGGATCCGCCCGAGCAGAACCGGGCGACGGAGGCCCGCAGCCAGGCCACCCCGGCGGGCGCGCCCGGGCCGACGGGAGGCGCGGGCGGCGCGGGCAGCGGGACCAGTGCCGGATCGGCCAGGGCTGCCGTCACATCGTCGTACCGGGAGAAGGCCATGGTGTCGGGGCCGGAGGCCACCGTCGTGTCGCTCATGCCGCCATCGTGGCCCCACGTCGTTTCGGCCCCCGCCGAACCGTGCCGGAGCGACCATGGAGGCATGCCCCCGCAACCGGCCGCGCCCAACGCCCGTCCCCCGGCCCCCCGCCCGAACCACCCGACCGGTCCGAACCACCCGACCAGCCTGTCCCGCCCGAACGGTCCGTCCCGCCCGACCAGGCACCCGGGCCGGGGCGGTACGGCGCTCGCCGCCCTCGCAGGCCTGCTCGCCGACGCCACCCGCGCCGCCTTCTGCTCGGCGCTGCTCGACGGCCGCGCCTGGACGGCCGGTGAGCTGGCCCGGTACGCGGGCGTCGCGCCGTCCACGGCCAGCGAGCACCTGTCGCGGCTGATCGCGGGCGGCCTGCTCGCCGAGGAACGGCAGGGGCGGCACCGCTACGTCCGACTGGCCACCCCCGCCGTCGCCACCCTGATCGAGGACCTGACCTCCTTCGCCGATACCTCCGGATCCGCCGAGCCCGCAGGCACCGGCAGCACCGGCACCGGCACCGGCACCGGCAGCACACGCGGCCCCGCCGGATCCGCCCCGCGCACCCTGGGCGAGGCCACCCGGCTGAGCGCCGAGGCCCGCGCCAGGACCTGCTACGACCACCTGGCCGGCCGCCTCGGCGTGGCCGTCGCCGACGCGCTGCTCGCCCGCGGCCTGGTCGCCGACGAGGCCGGGCTCACCGTCACCGGGCGCGGCCGGGACTGGCTGGCCGCGCAGGCCATCGAACTGCCGCCGCGCGCGGGCCACCACGGCGGACGACCGGTGGTCCGCGGCTGCCTGGACTGGACGGAGCGCCGCAACCACCTCGGCGGGGCGCTGGGCGCCGCGCTCTGCCGGGCCGCCCTGGACCGCGCATGGGTGGAACGGATCGGCACCGGCCGGGCCCTGCGGGTCACCCCGGACGGCGCCCGGGCACTGCGCGAACTCCTCGGCGTGGAGCCGCCCTGACACCGAAGTGCCGTGGGGCCCGCGCACTGTGGGCCCCGGCCGGGCTCAGCCCATCGACTTCGCCCCGTCCAAGGACTCCCGGATGATGTCCGCGTGCCCGGCGTGCTGCGAGGTCTCGGCGATCAGGTGCAGCACCACCCGCCGGACCGACCAGGTCGCGCCCGGCTCGAACCACGGCGCCGGCGGCAGCGGGTGGGCGAGGTCGAGGTCGGGCAGGGTCCGGACCAGTGCGTCCGTCTCGTGCGCCACCCGCTCGTACTCGGCGAGCAGCCCGGCCAGGGTCTCGCCCTCCGCCATCCGGAACTGGGCCGCCCACACCTCGGCGGCACCGCCCCCGGACCCGGACCCAGACCCACCGCCGGACCCGGAGCCGCCGCCGGACCCGCCCCCGGCCGTGTCGCCGCCCCGCATCGCCTCCGCGCCGCCGGTCATGAACCGCGCCCAGCGCGCCTCGACCGCCGCCACGTGCTTGACCAGCCCGCCCAGGCACAGCTCGCTGGCCGTGGTGCGTTCGGCCGCCTGCGCGTCGGTGAGGCCGCGGACGGTGCGCCGTAGCAGGTCGCGGTGCTTGTCGAGCGTCTCGACGAGGTCCTCGCGCTCGCTCATCGGCCGCACCCGGTCGGGCCCGCCGCCATCAGACGTCCACCGTCGTCGGCTGCTCGCCGACGGTCCGTCCCAGGTCGATCAGGCCGAAGGCCGCGCCCTGCGGGTCGCCGACCGCCGCGAACCGGCCGAACGGGCTGTCCATCGGCCCGAAGTACACCTTGCCGCCGCGCGCCGTCAGCCGCTCGATCGCGGCGTCGGTGTCGTCCACGGCGAAGTAGACGCTGATGTACGAGGGCGCCTCGGGCGGCAGGAAGTCGCCCTCCGCCGACATCCGGCCCAGCACCGGCTGACCGCCGACCTGGAACATCCGGTAGTCGAAGTCCCCGGCGTCCATCTTCCGCACGCCGTACGGGAACACCGCCGGGAAGAAGGCGTCGGCCTTCGCGGGCTCGCGGGTCACCACTTCGGCCCAGCTGTACGCACCGGGCTCGCCCTGCTTCTCGAAGCCCTCGTGCCGCCCGGCCTGCCAGACGCCGAACACGACGCCGCCGGGGTCCTTGGCGATCACCATCGTGCCGAAGTCGCCGACCTGCATCGGGCCCATGACCACCTCGCCGCCGTTGGCGCGGATCCGCGCGGCGGTGGCACCGGCGTCCGGGGAGGCGAGGTACAGGCACCAGGCGGACTGCGCCTGCTCGCCGGGCATCGGCGGGACGACGGCGGCGACCGCCTTGCCGTCCGAGTACGCCTGCGTGTAGTTGCCGAACTCCGACGAGCTCTCGCCGAAGGTCCAGCCCAGCACATCGCCGTAGAAGGCCTTCGCGCCCTCCACGTCGGTGAACATCGCGTCGGCCCAACAGGGTGTGCCCTCAGGTAGCGCAGCCATCTCTCTGCCCTCGTGTGTGGCGAAGAGCGCGCGCCGGTGGCGCGCGCCGGCCCCCGACTCGCCAGCCTAGCCACGACGCGGCGCACCCGCGCGGGATGGCCCGCACGGGTGCGCCGGGTGCCGGCCCGGACCGCTCACCGCTTCGACGGCACCCCGCTCGCCGGCAGCCGCAGCGAGGCCGTGCCCAGCCCGGTCGGACCGAGCGGCACCGCACCGGCCGCCGACGGAACCGGAACCGCCGGAGAACCCGCCGGAGAGCCCGCGGGCGAACCCGCGGGCGAACCCGCCGGAGCCGCCGATGCCCGCCGGGCCGCCGGCGCCGCCTCGAGGTCCCGCGCGGCGCCGAAGTTCCGCCGCAGGTCCTCCTCGCCGTACCGCCGGCAGCCCTCGTGCCAGTTCAGGATGCCGGCGAGCCAGTTCTCCAGCTCCTTCACGTACCCGTCGAGCAGCTCCCGCGCCTTCGTGTCCAGCCCGAAGTCCTGGTACATGACCGGGAGTTCCTTCGCGGCGACGTGCTGGAACTGGCTCAGCCGCGAGTGCATCAGGTCGTCGACGATCCGGACCGCCGCCGGGTAGTCGCAGTCGAAGAAGTTCTGCACCACCAGGACGACGTTGTGCAGCTCGCCCTCGTACTCGACCTCCTTCTGGTACGAGAACACGTCGTTGATCATGGCGCCGTAGTCCATGGCCGAGTTCTCCAGCGCGCGCATGGAGCCGTGCCGGTACACCTCCGGCGGCACCTCCTGCCCGTGGCCGAGCCGGCACAGGCTCGCGGTGAGGTCGGAGCCGAAGGTGGCGCGGCGCATCTCCAGGTAGTCGACCGGGTCCGGGATCCGGTTCTGGATCCGGTTGGCGATCTCCCAGACCCAGCTCTCGGTCATCGACTCCACGGTCTCCCGGAACCGGCCCCTGGCCTCGACGGTCATCGGGCCGGCGGTGCGCTCCCAGATGTCGGCGAGGCCGCGCTCCAGGGCGTTGGCCGGCTCGGGCGCGGGGGTGCCGTCGAGCGGCATGAACAGGGTGAGCCGGGCGTTGGCGAGCTTGGCCCCGGCCAGGTCGCGGGTGCGCCCGAAGGCCGCCGGGTAGTAGTCGTCGGCCCAGGTGCCCCAGGCCAACCAGGCCGAGCTGATGTCGAGTTGCTCGGCGGTGGCGTCCGGGTGGATGCCGGCCGCGCAGAGCGGGAGGTCGTAGCCGCGCATCGACTCGGCGTCCCAGACCCCGGAGCCGGGAACCCCCGGGTCCGCCGTCAGCAGGCCCATCCGCTCGGCCCACTCGATCACCCGCTCCCGGGCGCCGTCCAGGTGCGGACTCAGCGAGAGGGTGAACGGCAGCTTGAACTCGGGCAGTCGGGACGGGCCGACGGCCTGGGACGGCACGTGTCCGTGCGTACGCGCCCGCCGCTCGGCCGCGCCCGCCACCCCCGCCGACGTCCCCGCCGTTCCGGGTACCGTCCCGGTCGCCCCGCTGCGCAGGATGTCCAGTGCCGAGGTCCCGATGCCGCCGATCGCGTACTGGTCCCACCAGTTGCCGGACCCGGGCTGCCCGGGCAGCCCCGGCAGGCCGCCGCCCGCCCCGGGCGCCACCTCGGCGGCCGAACCCGCCGCCGCCCCACCGCCGTTCATGTACCGGCTGGACCGCATGTGCCACTCGTGCCCGCCGGACTGCCAGTCCTGGAGGCCCTTGACGTACGCCATGACCCTCGCGCGGCCGACCGGGTCGAGTCCGGTCTCCGCGAACAGCACCGGCAGTTCGGTGAACACGGTGTTCTCGAACTGCTGGAGCCGCGAGGTGAGCAGGTCGTTGACCGCGTCGGCGGCTTCCTGGGTGGTGCACTCCAGGAACCTCTCCAGCACCAGGATGCCGTTGCTCAGCTCGCCCTCGTCCTCGACCTCCCGCTGGTACGAGAAGATGTCGTTGCGCAGGTGCACACCGTCGGAGAAGGCGTCCATCAGCACCCGCAGCGCACGCGAACCCGAGACCTCCCGCGGCACTTCGGCACCGGCGGCGTACTCGACCAGTTGGGCGGACCACGGCGCACCGCCGACCTTGCGGCGCATCTCGATGTACTCGACCGGGTTGGCCACCCGGCCGGCGTCGATGTTGGCGAGCTCCCAGAGCGACTCGTCGAGCAGGTTGCGGGTGCTCTCGGCGAAGCGGATCCGCCAGTCCTCGCCCATCGCCGGCACGGTGCGCCGCCAGAGGTCGGCCAGGCCGGCCTCGACCGGGTTCTCCGGCTCGGGCACCGGGGCGGCCGGGTCGGCGGGCATGAACAGCGGCAGCCGGTCCAGGTGCGCCTTGCCCGCCGCACGGTCGTTGGTGCGCTTGTACATGTCGAGGAAGTGGTCGTCGAAGAAGAAGACCCAGACGTACCAGTCGGTCACCAGCGACAGCGCCTCGGCGGAGGCGTCGGGGTGGGTGTAGGCGCAGAGCAGGCCGTAGTCATGGGCGTCGAGGTCGGCCTGTTCCCAGATCCCGGAGCCCTCCAGCATGCCCATCTCCCGTGCCCAGACGGTGGAATGGGACCGCGCCTCATCCAGATGCGGGTTGAGCCGTGCCGGGTGCGGCACGTAGAAGGACGGCAGTTCGAACGGCTGGGTCACGGCGGGCGAGCCTTTCTGGACGCGTCGTTTGGACCAAGAATGACCCGCGACCCGCGCGCCGCACCGGCACAACAGAAACAGTCATATGAAATGACCCATTGGCTCGAACCCTCGCTCGAACCGCCTTCCAAGCGATCGACCGGCCCTGGATCGTACGTCCGGCCCCACCCCACCACCCCGTCCACCCCCACCGAAACCACCCGCCCGGCCGAGCGCACCCCCACCCCCGCACGCACCCCGCCCCACCGCGCACCACCTCACACCACCGCGTACCACCCCTCACCCCAACTCCGCCGGGGCGAACCGCGATCGGACCGGACCGGCGCGCCGGTCCGCCGGGGAGGGCGGGGACGGTGCGGGCGGCGGGTGTCGAAGTGCGGCTCATTCGAGGGCTGTTCGGTTCGGCGGGCCTCCGGTCGGCGGCTCGGAGGGGTGCGACGCGCGCGGGCGGACACGCGGGCAAAAAATATTCCGCGCCGCCTTGGCGGAACGTTCAACAACCGCTCCGCCAACGAACAAAGCAGGTACGGCAAGGCCTGGAACACCAAGACTTCCCGCGATACGGGCGTGTTGACCGCCTCCGCCCACCGCGCGTCCACCAGACTGGGCGCCGACCCGACGTCAACTCCGAGGAGGGCAAGCCCATGAACGTCACCGTCCGGCTCGCACAGCAGCCCGAGGCCGACGAACTGCTCGGACGGAGTGCGCTCGCCGCGCTCGTCGGCATGCTGCTCGACCAGCAGGTGCCGATGGAGTGGGCGTTCACCGGTCCGCTGACCATCGCCCAGCGCCTCGGCCGAGACGACCTGGACGCCCACGAGATCGCCACGTACAGCCCGGAGGAGTTCGTCGCGCTCCTCTCCGCGAAGCCCGCCGTCCACCGCTACCCGGCCGCGATGGCCAAACGGGTCCAGCAGCTCTGCCAGTTCCTCGTCGCGCAGTACGACGGCGAGGCCGCCGCGCTGTGGAAGAACGTCCGCACCGGCAAGGAGCTGCTGAGCCGTCTCAACGCCCTGCCCGGCTTCGGCAAGCAGAAGTCGCAGATCTTCCTCGCCCTGCTCGGCAAGCAGTACGGGGTGCGGCCCGAGGGCTGGCGCGAGGCGGCCGGCGCGTACGGCGAGGAGGGCGCGCACCGTTCGGTCGCCGACATCACCGGCCCCGAATCCCTCGTCCTGGTACGGGAGTTCAAGCAGGAGGTGAAGCGCGTCGCGAAGGAGGCCAAGGCCGCCGCCAAGCCGCGCACCACCACCCGTACGGGCATCGTGGCGGCCCCGACCGGCGTGCGCTGAGCACCGGTCGCCGACCGGAGCGGCCGGGCGCCCCCGGGTGTGCCCGGGGACGGCGAGGGCCCCGGCCGCGCAGCGCGGCCGGGGCCCGACCGAAGCCTCCGAGAACCGAAGCCTCCACGAACCGGCACCGTCAGGACAGACCTGCCAGGCAGGACCGTCAGACCAGGACCGGCTCCCGGTCCGCCACCGCGTCCTCGGAACCGGCACCGGTACCGGTACCAGCCACCGCGCGCCGCCGGGGCAGCGCGAACATCAGCAGGAACACCGCCAGCAGCACGCCCGCGACCCACCACAGCGCGTGCACGAAGGCCCCGCCGAACGCCGTCCCGACCGCCTCCGGCGCGACCACGTCGTCCATCGCGCCGAAGAAGGCCACCGACACCAGCCCGAGCCCGAGCGCGTTCCCCACCTGCTGCACGGTGTTGATCAGCCCGGAGGCCGAACCCGCGTGCTCGCGCGGCACCTCCGCCAGCACCGCGTCCGTGATCGGCGCGACGATCAGCCCCATGCCGAGGCCCATCACCACCAGCGGCGGCACCATCTGCCAGGGCGAGATCGCCGTGCCGTACCGGTCGGCCTCCCAGATGTAGGTGAGCACGCCCGCCGCCATGACCAGCGCGCCGGTCTGGAGCACCTTCCGTCCGAACCTCGGCACCAGCTTCTGCACCGACAGCCCGGCCGCCAGGGAGACCGCGATCGAGAACGGGATGCCGGTCGCGCCGGCCTTGAGCGGGCTCCAGCCGAGCCCCACCTGCATGTAGAGCGTCCAGACCAGGAAGAAGATGCCGAGCGCCACGCCGAAGGCCAGTTGCACGCAGATCCCGGCCGCGAAGGACTTGACCCGGAACAGCGCCAGTTCCACCAGCGGCGAGCCGTCCCGCCGCGTCTTGACCTTCTCGTACGCCACGAACAGCGCGAACACCGGCAGGCTCCCGGCCATCGACAGGTACCCCCAGAGCGGCCAGCCGGCCTCCCGCCCGTGGGTCAGCGGGTAGATCAGCATCAGCAGGCCGAGGCTGGCCAGGAGGACGCCGACCAGGTCGAGCTTCAGTGCCTGGTCGGCCTTCGACTCGTCGATGAAGCGGCGGCCGAGCAGCAGGCCGGCGATGCCGACGGGCAGGTTGATCAGGAAGATCGGGCGCCAGGCCAGGCCGAACAGGTCCCACTCGGTGAGCAGCGCGCCGATCATCGGACCGGAGACGGCGCCCAGGCCGACCACCGCGCCGAACATGCCGAACACCTTGCCGCGCTCCTCCGCCGGGAAGGTCGCGTGGATGATCGACAGCACCTGCGGCACCATCAGGGCCGCCGTCCCGCCCTGCAGCAGCCGGGTCGCGACCAGCATCTCCGGCCCGGTGGCCAGCCCGCAGAGCGCGGACGCGACGGTGAAGCCGCCGATCCCGATCAGGAACAGCCGCTTGCGGCCGTAGATGTCGCCCAGCCGCCCGCCGGTGATCAGACCGATCGCGAAGGCCAGCGCGTACCCCCCGGTGACCCACTGGATGGCGCTGAAGGACGCGCCGGTGTCCGCCTGGATGCTGGGGATGGCGATGTTGACGATGGTGACGTCCACCAGGTCCATGAAGGAGGCCACCATCACGATCGCCAGGGCGATCCACCTCCGCCGGTCGGCTCCCGCCGCGTTCATTCCGTACTCCTCGGTCTTCTCCACGCCTCCGACGGTAGGGGGCATGTAGGTCAGTTCCTGTCCCACTTCGTCCGGCATGCTGGACGCCATGAGCGACACCCCGGCCCGACTGCTGAACCTGCTGTCCCTGCTCCAGACCCCGCGCGAATGGCCCGGCAGCGAGCTCGCCGAACGGCTCGGCGTGAGCGCCCGGACGATCCGGCGCGACATCGACCGGCTGCGCGAACTCGGCTACCCGGTGCAGGCCAGCATGGGCGCGGACGGCGGCTACCGGCTGGTCGCGGGGACCGCGATGCCGCCGCTGCTGCTGGACGACGAGGAGGCGGTGGCCATCGCCGTCGGGCTGCGCGCGGCGGCCGGGCACGCGGTGGTCGGCATCGAGGAAGCCTCGGTACGGGCCCTCGGCAAGCTGCTCCAGGTGCTACCCGGCCGGCTGCGCCACCGGGTCGGCACCCTCAACTCCGCCACCGTGCCGCTGCTCTCCGGGGACGGCCCGACCGTCGACCCGGAGGACCTGACCGTCCTGGCCGGCGCCGTCACCACCCGGGAGCGGCTGCGCTTCGCCTACCGCGCCTACGACGGCACGCCCACCCGGCGGCTGGTCGAACCCGAGCGGCTGGTCTCGGTCGGCCGCCGCTGGTACCTGGTCGGCTACGACCTGGACCGCGAGGACTGGCGGCTGTTCCGGGTCGACCGGCTGAGCGAGCCCTTCGCCACCGGCGCCCGCTTCACCCCGCGCCCGCTCCCCGCCGAGGACGCCGCCGCGTACGTGGCGGGAAAGCTGCGCCGACCGTCGCGCGGCGGCACCGTGGTCGCCACCGTGCACGCCCCGGCCGAGCGGGTCCGGCAGCGCTTCCGGCCGGGCGACTCCGGCTTCGAGCCGGACGGCTCCGGGATCGAACCGATCGACGAGCACAGCTGCCGGCTGCGCTCCCGCTCCGACTCCCTGGAGTGGACGGCGATGCGGCTGCTGTCACTGGACTGCGACTTCGAGGTGCACGAGCCCCCGCAGCTGCGCGAGCACCTCCGGCGGCTCGCCGAGCGCGCCGCCCACGCGGCCGGGCCGCCGTCCTGAGGCCCGCACCCGCCGATCCCGCACCCGCTGACTCCACAGACCAGGCCCCACAGCCCGGGCCCCACACCCGCCGCCCCCGCAGCCTGGACCCCGACCGCTGCCTACGCCTCGACCCGGTACCAGCCGTTGCCCGAGCGGAACCACAGCACGCCGTCCCGGCCGTACGCCCGCACCCGGTCGAGGTCCCCGAGCACACCGAGGGCACCCAGCCGCTGTCGGCGGACCTCCCGCCAGCCCTTGCGGGGCTCCCGTTCGCACCGGATCAGGTCGCCGCCGCGCTCCAGGAACACCGCCCGGTCCCCGGCGATCGCGAAGCCCATCGGCTGCCGCCCCGGGAGCGGCACGGTGAGCGGCTCGCCGCCGGCCGGGTCGATCCCGGTGAGGTGGCCGCGCTCCCCGTACCAGGCCAGCCAGGCCCGGCGCCCCTCGGTGGCGGCGGCGAGGCCCTCCAGCGGGTAGTCGCCCAGCTGCTTGAAGTCCGGCTGCCAGACGGTCCGTCCGGCGGTGTCCAGCCCGACCAGGCCGCAGCGGCCGATCGGATTGTCGCCGTAGTTGCCCTCGTCCCCGAAGGCCAGCCAGATCCGGCCGTCCCGGTCGGTGGTCAACGCCTGGATGTCGTCGCCGAGTTGCAGCGATCGGGTGGGGCTGCCGTCCGGTCCGAACACCTGCCCGTTGTGCTCCCACCCGTCCGCCAGTTCGTCGGCCCGGCAGTCGGCCAGCAGCACCCGCCCGCCCGGCAGCAGCGCCAGGAGGTCGGGCGCGACCCCGACGCCGGTGAGCGGCACCCGCCACGGCCCGGCCGGGCCGTGCACCACCACCTCGCCGTCGAAGGGCAGTCCGACGGACGGCCACGCCCCGGCTGGTGCCGCGTACCGCTCCGGCACCAGCAGGACGGCCGGTTCACCGGCCGGGCCGACCGTCCAGGTCACGGCCCTGGAGCCGGCCCGCCACTCCTCCTCGGGCAGCCGCCAGACCTCGACCGGACGATCGTTCACCACCGTGGCTCAGACCCCGTACTCGCCGGTCAGCAGCGCCCGGCCGAGGGTGTGGAAGGTGAGGTGGAAGCCCACCTGCGCCGGCGGGACGTCGGCGGCGACGCCCAGCTTCTCCACGTCCAGGGCGTGCACGGCGAAGACGTAGCGGTGCGGGGCGCCGGGCGGCGGGGCGGCGCCGTCGTACTTGTTCCCCGGGAAGTCGTTGCGGCCGTGGAAGGAGGCCTCGCCCGGCAGGCTCCCGTCCGAGGAACCGGCGCCGCGCGGCAGCCCGGTGAGGTCGGCGGGCAGGTCGAGGGCGAGCCAGTGCCACCAGCCGGAGCCGGTCGGCGCGTCCGGGTCGTAGCAGGTCACGGCGATGCTCCGGGTGCCCTCCGGCAGGCCCGACCAGGCCAGCTGCGGCGAGAGGTTGCCGCCGGAGTGGATGAACTCCGGTGCCAGCGTGCCGCCTTCGGTGAAGTCCTGGCTGCTCAGCTCGAAGGACGGCACCTGCGGCAGGAACTCGTACGGCAGCGGCGGGCGAGCGTTCATGGGTGGTCACCTCTCACGGACGGAATGACACGGGTCACTGTAATGGGGTGCACGTCCGATCCGGCCGCCCCTACAGTCGGAGGCATGGCCACCAGGATGACCCGTCTGCTCTCCGACTCCCGCACCGCGCTGTTCACGATGCTCGGCATCCAAGCCGTGATCTGGTCCGTCCAGGTGGTGAACTGGCTGGGCGACTACGGGTTGTCCAAGGACTTCGGCCTGCGCTCGGAGCAGGTCGGCGATCTGCCCGAGATGTTCACCTCGCCGTTCCTGCACTTCAGTTGGAGCCACATAGAGGCGAACTCCTGGCCGCTGTTCGTGCTCGGCTTCCTGTCCGCCTACCGGGGCATGAGGAAGTTCCTGCTGGCCAGCCTGGTGATCCTGGTGTCCGGCGGGCTGCTGGTCTGGCTGCTGGAGAGCCCGAACACCGTGACGGCCGGTGCCAGCGGCATGGTCTACGGCTACCTCGGCTACGTGGTGCTGCGCGGGGTGCTGGACCGCAACCTGCTGGACGCGGCGGTCGGCATCGTCGTCGCGGCGGTCTACTCGACCATCCTGATCGGCGTGCTGCCGGTCACCCCGGGCGTCAGCTGGCTGGGCCACCTCGGCGGGCTGGTCGGCGGACTGGCCGCCGCCGTCCTGCTCCGCGAACGGCCCGCCGTGCGGCAGGCCCCGCAGCCGGCCGCACCGCGCGCTTCCGCGCCGGACAGCCCCGGCTCGGCCCTGCTCAAGCAGCTGGACGACCTCGGCCTGTAGGCCACGCCGGCAGGACACCCGGGAGTCCCGGAATCCGGGTGCGTCCCGGTGTCCCGAGGCGTCCGGCCGGCATCCGGGGGCGTCCGGGGCGTCCGGGACGGTCCGGTATAGACCATTCCCACCCCTGCGGCTAGCGTGAACGGCGCACCTGCCCCCAGCCCCGGAGCCGCACCGTGGAGTCGTCCGTCCTCGCCTTCGCCACCGACCTGCTCGACGAGGGCGCCGACACCTTCTTCGGCAACCTCACCGACCGCGCCGGGGTCGGCGGCGTCACCCTCGCCTCGGTCTACCACGAGGCCCGCGACGTCTTCCCGCACAACCCCCGCCGGGTGATCCGCTACCTGGAGCCGGGCGCCGCGTACTTCCGCCCCGACCCGGCCGCCTGGCGGGGCCGCCGCCTGGCGCCCGTGCCGTCCACCGCGATCGGCGACCGCGACCCCTTCGCCGAGGCCGCCGAGGAGACCCGCCGCCGGGGCCTGAAGCTGCACGCCTGGACGGTGTTCTGCCACAACGACCGGCTCGGCTTCGCCCACCCCGACTGCGCGCCGGCCAACGCCTTCGGCGACCGCCACCTCACCGAGCTCTGCCCGGCCCACCCGGAGGTCCGCGAGTACGCGCTGACCCTGGTCGCCGAACTGGCCCGGTACGGGGTGGACGCCGTCCGCGCCGAGTCGCTGCACTTCCACGGGCTGCGCCACGGCTACCACCACGAGCGCTACTTCGAGGAACTGGGCCCGACCGCCGAGGCCCTGCTCGGCGTCTGCTTCTGCCCGCACTGCCGCGCCGCCGCCACCGGGGCCGGTGTCCCGGCCGACGAGGTGGCCGAGGCCGTCCGCACCGAGCTGCGCCGCCGGCTGGCCGAGGAGTCGGCCGCCGCCGAGCCCGCCGATCTGAGCACCCTCGCCGACGGCGCCTTCGCCGCGTACGTGGACGCCTCCGCCGCCACCGTCACCTCGCTGGCCGCCGACCTGTCCGAGCAGGCCCGCCGGCACGGCATGCGGCTGACCTTCATGGACGGCGGCGGCCCCGGGAAGGGCTGGCTCGCCGGCATCGACCTGCCCGCGCTCGCCGGGTCGGTCGACCGGATCGAGACGCTCGGCTACGCCAGGACCCCGGAGACCGTCCGGGAGAAGGTCGCCGCCTTCGCCCTGCACGGCGTCCGCCCGCAGGACCTGGCGGTGATCCTGCGCCCGATGTCCTCCGACTGCGACGGACCGGCCAACCTCGCCGCCAAGATCAGCACCCTGCGCCGGCTCGGCGTCCCCGAGGTCGAGTTCTACAACTACGGCCTGATGCGGCTGTCCTCCCTCGACCGGATCGGCGCCGCCCTGTCGGGCTGAGCCCCGCCTGCCGGGCCGAGCCCTGCCTGCCGGGCTGAGCCCCGCCTGCCGGGCCGAGCCCCCGCGGACACCGGGCCGGCCCCGGGCGCCACCGCTCGGCCCGGGGCTCACCGCCGCCGCTTGGACGTCCCGAACAGGCTGCGCGAGATCTCCTGGCCGAGCTGCCGCCCGGCCGAGCGGGCGAAGGACTTCACCGTCGGATTGCTCAGCAGCGACCCGAGCAGCCCGCCCGCGGCCTCCTTCTCCCGCGACGCGCCCCCCGACGCGCCCCCCGACGAACCTCCTGCCCCACCCCGGTCCGTCCGCGCCTCCGGCTCCGTCGGCGCCGCCTCCGGCCGGGCCGCCCGCGCCGCGAGCTTCTCGTACGCCGACTCCCGGTCGATCGCGTCCCGGTAGCGCGCCACCAGCGGCGAGCCGGCCACGGCCGCCAGCAGCGCCGCCTCCTCGACCGGCCCCATCAGCGACTGCGGCGCGCGCAGCCGGGTCGCCGCGACGGGTGTCGGCGCACCCTTCTCGGAGAGGACGGTCACCACGGCCTCGCCGGTGCCGAGCGAGGTCAGTACCGCGCCGAGGTCGTACGAGGAGCGCGGGAAGGTCGAGACGGTGGCCTTGAGCGCCTTGGCGTCGTCCGGGGTGAAGGCGCGCAGCGCGTGCTGCACCCGGTTGCCCAACTGCGCCAGCACCTCGGCCGGGACGTCCCTCGGCGTCTGGGTGACGAAGAAGATGCCGACGCCCTTGGAGCGGATCAGCCGCACCGTCTGGGTGATCGCCTCCAGGAAGGCCTTGGAGGCGCCCTTGAACAGCAGGTGCGCCTCGTCGAAGAAGAACACCAGTTTGGGCTTGTCCGGGTCGCCGACCTCGGGCAGTTCCTGGTAGAGGTCGGCGAGCAGCCACATCAGGAAGGTGGAGAACAGCCGCGGCCGGTCCTGCACCGCGGGCAGTTCCAGCACCGAGACCACGCCCTCGCCCTCCGGTGTGGTCCGCAGCAGTTCGGCGGTGTCGAACTCGGGTTCGCCGAAGAACGCCCCGGCGCCCTCGTTCTCCAGCACCGTGAGCCCGCGCAGGATCACCCCGGCGGTGGCCGCCGAGAGGCCGCCGATGGTCTTCAGCTCGGCCTTGCCCTCGGGCGAGGTGAGGAAGGAGATCACCGCGGTGAGGTCCTTGAGGTCGTAGAGCTCCAGGCCCTTGCTGTCGGCGTAGTGGAACACCAGGCTGAGCGAGGACTCCTGGGTCTCGTTCAGGTCGAGCACCTTGGCCAGCAGCAACGGTCCGAAGCTGGTGACGGTGGCCCGGATCGGGATGCCCGCGCCCTGTCCGCCGAGCGAGTAGAACTCGGC
This sequence comes from Kitasatospora sp. NPDC056446, assembly GCF_042796115.1. Taxonomy (NCBI): domain Bacteria; kingdom Bacillati; phylum Actinomycetota; class Actinomycetes; order Kitasatosporales; family Streptomycetaceae; genus Kitasatospora; species Kitasatospora sp. NPDC056446. The sequence continues at coordinate 222,256 of NZ_JBHTRF010000002.1, forward strand.
CGGGCAGCCCCGCGCCGTCCACTGCTGCCCGACCTCGGCGGCCCGGGCGCTCGTGCGCTCGCTCGGCGCGCCGGGCGCGGCGACGCCGGAGACGTCCCCCTTGACGTCGGCGAGGAACACCGGCACGCCCTGCCCGGACAGCTGCTCGGCGATCAGTTGCAGGGTCTTGGTCTTGCCGGTGCCGGTGGCCCCGGCGACCAGCCCGTGCCGGTTGAGCGCGCCCAGCGGGATGCGCACCTGGGCGTCCGGGTACGCGGTGCCGTCCAGCAGCACCGCCCCCAGGTCGAGGGCGGGCCCGGTGAAGGCGTACCCGTCGGCGATCTCCCGGACGGCCTGCGGGGTGGGGGCGGAGGACATCGGTGCACACTCCTGGGCGGATCGGAATGCTTCGGAACACTTCTGAACACGTCGGAAATCGTCGGCACCGGAACCGGAGCCGGATCGGCGCCGGGGCGATGTTCGCGACATTTCCCATCAAACAGCCGCATTCGTCCACGCGCAGTTCACACCGGCAGGCGTGGCGGCGTCGCGGCTGCTGCGCCATCCGCCGCCCAAACGGTAGGCTTTCCGTGTGATCTTCAAGCGCATCGGCAATGGGCGGCCGTACCCGGATCACGGCCGGACGAGCACCCGCCAGTGGGCTGACGTCGCCCCACGTCCGGTGCGGCTCGACCAGCTGGTGACCACCAAGGGCCAACTCGACCTCGAAACCCTGCTGGCCGAGGACTCGACCTTCTACGGGGACCTCTTCGCCCACGTGGTGAAGTGGCACGGCGACCTCTACCTGGAGGACGGGCTGCACCGGGCCGTACGGGCCGCGCTGCAGCAGCGCCAGGTGCTGCACGCCCGTGTCCTCGAAATGGAGTGACGGGCCGCCGGCACCGGGCCCGTCGCACCCGTCCCAGGCTTCCGGACCGCCCCCTCGCCACCAGGCGGAGGGCGGTCCACGCGTACCCCGGTACCCCCTTTCGGGTACCGGGGTACTCCAGATGATGATCGTTTAGTACCTTCGCAGCTGTACGGCACTACGCTGCTGATTACGGCCGCGACCAGGGGATCCGCCCGCTTCCGGGGTGCCCCCGCCCGGCCGACCCGTCATCCCGACCCCGCCCCGGCACGAGGGGGAGACAAACCATGAGCATGCTGACTCCCCAAGGCCTCAAGGGGAAGCAGTACCGGGTCACCGGCAACTCCTACCCCCGGCTGGGCCGGCCCCCGAAGAAGAGCCGCAAGGTGGTCGCCGCGCTCGCCGGCCTGCTCGCCCTGGCCCTGATCGGCCTCGGCGGCGTACAGCTGTACGACATCTTCGCGGGCAGGAACAAGAACTCCTCCGCCCAGGCCTGCGCCACCCCCTCCGGCAAGCCGCTGGCCGCCCCGGCCCCGGGCGAGACCCCGGCCGCCACCGGCGCGCCCGCCGCCCAGGGCGACCCGCACGCCATCCCGCAGCCCGCGTCGGTCACCGTGAACATCTACAACGCCACCACCAAGGCCGGCCTGGCCGGTCGGACGGCCGAGGAGTTCAAGAAGCGCGGCTTCACCATCGGCAAGGTGGGCAACGCCCCGGCCGAGCTGGACAAGAAGGTGCCCGGCACCGCCCAGGTGATCGCCGGCCCGACCGGCGCCGGGGCCGGCACCCTGGTCGGCTCGCAGATCGCCGGGGCCGCCGTCACCGCCGACGCCCGCGCCGACGCCACCGTGGACTTCGTGATCGGCGACAGCTACAACGCTCTGCTGGACGAGACCCAGGCCGCCGCCGCCCTCGCCCTCGCCACCAAGCCCACCGCCGCCCCGACCACCGCCGGCAGCTGCTGACGCCCCGGGACGAACGGAAGGGCCCTCCGGCGCGCTGCCGGAGGGCCCTCGGTCGTTCGGGGGACGGGACTCAGCCCGCGGTGCCGTACAGCCGGTCGCCCGCGTCGCCGAGGCCGGGAACGATGTAGCCGTTCTCGTTGAGCCGCTCGTCCAGGGCGGCGGTGACCACGGTGACCGGCAGGCCCGCCAGCTCCCGCTGCATCACCTCGACGCCCTCGGGGGCGGCCAGCAGCACCACGGCGGTGACGTCGGTGGCGCCCCGCTCGATCAGCATCTTGATCGCGGCGACCAGGGTGCCGCCGGTGGCCAGCATCGGGTCGAGCACGTAGACCTGGCGGCCGGAGAGGTCGTCCGGCATCCGGGTGGCGTACGTGGAGGCCTCCAGGGTCTCCTCGTTGCGCACCATGCCGAGGAAGCCCACCTCAGCGGTCGGCAGCAGGCGGGTCATCCCGTCCAGCATGCCGAGGCCGGCCCGCAGGATCGGCACGACGAGCGGACGCGGGTAGCTGAGGCGGGTACCGAGCGTGACCGCCACGGGGGTGGTGATCTCCACCTCGTCGGTGCGGACGTCCCGGGTGGCCTCGTAGGCGAGGAGGGTCACCAGCTCGTCGGTCAGGCGACGGAAGGTCGGCGAGTCGGTGCGCTCGTCGCGCAGGGTGGAGAGCTTGTGGGCCACCAGCGGGTGGTCGACGACGTGGAGACGCATGTACCGAGGTTAGCCCGGGTCCGGACGCCCGTACGACACGCCGTGCCCGGCCCGGGCCGCGGACCGGGTGACTCCTCGGTGACACGCCGTGACGCACCGCGGATGTCCGGACGGAAGCGGCCGCTGTGGTATCAACCGGGCCGTTCTGGGAATGTCACGTCTTATGACGAGCAACCCGAAAGCCGGGGACGGCTCGGCGGACGAGCCCGGCGGCGGGGCGGGCCGGCACCCGGGCCCGCCGGACGACCCTCCGGAGACCGAGGCGGAGCGCCGCAGGCGCCGGGCCGTCTTCCTGCGCGAGCTCACCGAGGCCCGCGAACTCCGGGAGCGGGTCCAGCCCCGGCGGACCAAGGAACGGCGGATGCGCGAGGCGATGCGGATGCGAACCTTCCGCATCTGACGGGCCTCCGGGCGGAGCCCCCGGCGGCCCGCGACCGGCCCCGACGGGCGTTCGGAGCAAATTTCGACCGGCCTCGGACCGTCCCGGGCCGACTCCGCCCTCCGCCACCCGGTCCTTCCGACACGACCTGCAAAGACGCGCTGCCGAACACCCCCCGCGAGGCCGGGCTTTCTGTCACGATTCCGATGGGACGGTCCGAACAAGCGGGCCGCCTCTGGCGCGGGGGCGGCCAGATTTCCGCGTTGCCCGAGCGCGCCGACGCCGAGACCGATGATCTTGGGAGTGTCCCTGGTGGCGTACTTCGCTGCAGTGCTTGCTCGCTCCGAGGACGGGTGGGATGTGAGCGAGACGGAGCTCGACAACGTCGAAACCCTGGCCGATCTCGCCGATCTGGCCCGAGACTCCGCGCAGGACGACGACAGCGTCCTGATCTTCATCGAACAGGAGGACTCCTGGTTCGCCATCGTCCGCGTGGACGGTGAGGACGACCCGCGGATCTTCGTGTCGGACGGCGCCGCCGCCGCCCGCAGCTCCTACGGCTCCGTCCTCACCGACGAACTGGTCGACCAGGCGGGCGAGAGCGAGTTCGGCGACCTCGACCACCTGCTGGACGAGGACGAGGAGACGCCGGACCAGGACGACGAGGACGCCGAGCCGCACGGCGGCGTGCCGGTCGGCCCGCTCGGCGACGCCCACCTGCTCACCGAGTTCGGCCTGGCCTCCGACGAACTGCTCGCCCTCAGCGGCGAGGGCGCGGTGCCGGGCGACGCGCTGGAGGAGATCGCCGAGGCCCTGGGCTGCGGTGAGGTCCTGGAGGCCGTCCGGTAACGGCCGGATAGCCGACACTGGATGCCATGCAGCCCGCATCCACCGCGCAGACCGTCCCGTACGTCCCCCCGATGCCCGCCCCCGTCCGCCCCGACCCGGTCCGCGACCGCTGGGCGGCGCCGATGCGCCTCGCCATGGCCGAGGCCGCCCTGGCGCCGGCCACCGGGGACGTCCCGGTCGGGGCGCTCGTCCTGGGCCCGGACGGCGAGGTGATCGGACGCGGCCACAACGAGCGCGAGGCGGTCGGCGACCCGACCGCGCACGCCGAGGTGGTCGCGATCCGGCAGGCCGCCGAGCGGCGCGGGGAGTGGCGGCTCTCCGGCTGCACGCTGGTCGTCACGCTGGAGCCGTGCACCATGTGCGCCGGCGCCATCGTGCTCTCCCGGATCGACCGGGTGGTCTACGGCGCCCTCGACGAGAAGGCCGGCGCGGCCGGCTCGCTCTTCGACGTGATGCGCGACCGCCGGCTCAACCACCGCCCCGAGGTGGTCCCGGGCGTCCTCGCCGGCGAGTGCGGCGAACAGCTGCGGGCGTTCTTCGACACCCACCGCTGACAGCCCGCGACGCCGGAGCCCGCACGGCCGCGGCCGCGCCTCCGGATCCCCCGCCGCCCTCCCGGCCGCCGGCCGTCCCGGTACGGATCCCCGATACGGATTTCGTGACCGCGCCACCCGTCCGGTAGAGTTCCCCTCGGTAGCGTGTCCGAGCGGCCAAAGGAGCACGCCTCGAAAGCGTGTGTGGGGGCAACTTCACCGTGGGTTCGAATCCCACCGCTACCGCCAGAAAGCCCGAGGGCCCGTCCGATCCGGACGGGCCCTCGGCGTTTCCCGCGCACCCTCGGGCGCGGAAAAGGCTCCGTACACCGGGCCGATGACCACCGGCGCCCAGCTCGTACGGAGCCTGGAGGGGGAGCGGCTCGGGGGGACTGACCGCTCCCCCGGCGGAGTCCCACAACCGGCGCCGCGTCGGGGGAAGTCGCGGCGACCGGTCCCACAGCGGGGAGCTCCGGATCCACGCACCGGGGATTCCTGCCAGATCCTCGGTACGTCTTCCATCCTGCCGCCCGGCTCGCGACCGGGCATCCGGAGAAAGGCCCCACTCACGGGGACCTTCGTCCCGGCGGCCGAACGCGTCGCACACTTGATAGCCCGTCCGGGTGGATAAGCTGCCCCCTGCAAGGCCGCCCGGGGACCGGATGACGGCGGCCCCCGGCTGGGAGGAAGGACACCCGATGGCGCAGGCGAAGAAGATCGGCATCGTCCTCGTGCTCGTCTTCGTGCTCTACTCGATCATCACGTCGCCGTCGAGGTCCGCCGAACTCGTCCAACTGGGGTTCGAGGGCATCTCGAACGCGGCCAAGGCGGTCGGCACCTTCATGACGGGGCTCATCAAGTAGGCAGGTCCGACGGGGTGTCCCGCGCCCGGGGGGTGGACGGCCGTCCACCGGCCCCGTCGCACCGGCTACGGTGGGCGGGACCCTCAGCCCCCGTCCGCGAGGAGCGGCAATCGTGATCCGCCACCTGGTCCTGTTCAAGCTCAACGAAGGCGTCGGCAAGGACGACGAGCGCGCGCTCGCCGGCGCCAAGGCGTTCGCCGAGCTCGGCTCCCTCATCCCCGAGCTCCGCGAGTGGGAGTGCGGCTGGAACACCACCGAGCGGGACATCGCGTACGACTACGCGATCAACAGCCTGGTCGAGGACCGGGACACCCTCCAGGCCTACCTGACCCACCCGGCCCACCAGGCCGCGGCGGGCCAGTGGCGCGAGTTCGCGACCTGGGTGATCGCCGACATCGAGGTCTGAGCCCCCGACCGACCCCGGCTCGTCACCGGTCCGCCCCCGGCCCTTCCCCCGGACGGACCGCGGCGCCCCGTCCGACTCCCGGACGGGGCGCTTTGCTCTGTCCGGGAACGACCCGTGCGGCGCTTCGCCGCCAAGCCCGCGAGCGGTCGAACAGCCCATCAACACACCTCTACCGGGTGCTTGCCCGACCTGTGCCCACCTTGTGATGCTATGACCGGTTTTGCCGGACATGGCCAGGTGATGAACCAAGCCGCGACACCCGATCCGCAGGGCCCCCGTTGTCTACTTTGGGAGGGGTGCGTGTCCGTGGACGAGGTTCTGGCTGCGATCATCAGCCCGGCCGGCGAGCTCCGCCCGGACGGACTGCGCGGCCCGGGCGGCCGGCCCGCCGTGGACGTCCGGACCCTGACCCGGGTGCTGTTCGAGCGACTCGCCGAGCTGCCCCCCGGCACCCCCGAACGGGAGCGGGTCCGGGCCGCCCTGATCGAGGTCAACATCCCGCTGGTCCGCTACGCGGCCACCCGCTTCCGCAGCCGCAGCGAGCCGATGGAGGACGTCGTCCAGGTCGGCACCATCGGCCTGATCAACGCGATCGACCGCTTCGACCCCACCCGCGGCGTCCAGTTCCCCACCTACGCGCTGCCGACCATCCTGGGCGAGATCAAGCGCTACTTCCGGGACAACGTCCGCACCATGCACGTCCCGCGCCGGCTCCAGGAGCTGTGGGTCCAGGTCAGCGGCGCGATGGAGGAGCTGACGGTGCTGCACGGGCGGACGCCCAAGGTGCCCGAGATCGCCGCCAGCCTGCGGATCCCCGAGGAGGACGTCCGGGCCTGCCTGGACGCCGGGCGGGCCTACAACGCGGCGTCCCTGGAGGCCGCGCAGGAGCACGAGGGCGGTCTCGCCCTGCTCGACCGCCTCGGCTACGAGGACTCCGCGCTGGCCGAGGTCGAGCACCGCGACATGGTCCGCCACCTGCTGGTCCAACTCCCCGAACGCGAGCGCCGGATCGTGATGCTGCGGTTCTTCGCCAACCTGACCCAGTCCCAGATCAGCACCGAACTGGGGATGTCCCAGATGCACGTCTCGCGGCTGCTGTCCCGGATCCTCACCCGGCTTCGGACCGGCAATTCCTGGGAAGAATGAGATCGCAGCGCGTTACCCACGCGTGACATCTTGCGACGTTCGGGTTTGCCGTGCACCGTGTTCCGGTATGGAGGGGGAGGGCCCCCGCCGGGAACCTCCGTGCGACGGCCCCCGTTCAACTGTCAGTCACGAGGGGGTGGGTGCATGTCCGGAGAGCTGGGCACTGCGGAGATCCACGCTGGTCAGGCCCACGGCACGGCGGTCGCCGAGGACCTGGTCCCGCGGCAGCGGGCCGAACCGGTCGAACCGCCCGGCCCCGAAGCGGCCCCGGGGGCACCGGCCGCCTCCGGCCTGGACACCCGGACGCTCTCCCGCTCGCTGTTCCTGCGGCTGGCCGCGCTGGAGCCCGGCAGCACGGAGCACACCTACGTCCGCGACACCCTGATCGAGCTCAACCTGCCGCTGGTCCGGTACGCCTCGGCGCGCTTCCGCAGCCGCAACGAGCCGATGGAGGACATCGTCCAGGTCGGCACCATCGGCCTGATCAAGGCGATCGACCGCTTCGACCCGGAGCGCGGGGTGGAGTTCCCCACCTTCGCGATGCCCACCGTGGTCGGCGAGATCAAGCGCTTCTTCCGGGACACCAGCTGGTCCGTCCGGGTCCCGCGGCGGCTCCAGGAGCTGCGGCTGGCGCTCACCAAGGCGGGCGACGACCTGTCCCAGCGGCTGGACCGCTCCCCCACCGTCGCCGAGCTGGCCACCTGCCTGGGGGTCAGCGAGGAGGACGTGGTCGCGGGCCTCGCGGTGGGCAACGCCTACACCGCCAGTTCGCTCGACTCCAGCCCCGGCGAGGAGGACAGCGACGGCCCGCTGGCCGACCGGCTGGGCTACGAGGACCTCGCGCTGGAGGGCGTCGAGTACCGGGAGTCGCTGAAGCCGCTGCTGGCCAAGCTCCCGCCGCGCGAGCGCCGGATCATCATGCTGCGGTTCTTCGGGAACCTGACCCAGTCGCAGATCGGCGAGGAGATCGGCATCTCGCAGATGCACGTCTCCCGGCTGCTCACCCGGACGCTCACCCAGCTCCGCGAGGGGCTGATCAGCGAGGGCTGAGCGGCCCGGCCGGACTCGCCGCCTCGTCCAGGAGGTTGACGCGCAGTCCGGCCAGCACGTCGCCGTCCAGTCCGAGCCCCTCCCGCCAGAACGCGTCGAAGCCGCCCCAGCCGGCCTCGACCTCGGCGAAGGCCGCGTCCAGGTAGTCCCGGTCGGCCCGGAAGACGGGCAGCAGCAGCTCGGGCTCGCGCATCAGGCCGCGGGCGCCGAGTTCGCCCAGCGCCCGGTCGACGGCCGACGCCGAGCGCTCGTTGGTGAGCAGGTAGTCGGCGAGGACGGTCCCGCGGTCCACCCCGAGGGCGGTCAGCACGAGCGCGGCCGCCCAGCCGGTGCGGTCCTTCCCGGCCGAGCAGTGGAACAGCAGCGGCGGCCCCTCCGGGGCGGCCAGCAGGCGCAGCAGGGCGCCGAAACGTTCGCGCGCGAGAGGGTCCGTGACGAACCATCGGTAGAGGCCGGTCATCATGCCGTGCGCCCGGCCGTCGCCGAACAGGGCGCGATGGCGCTGCGGGCTGCCGTCGGCCAGGGCGTCCCTGATCGTCAGGTGGAGGTCGAAGTCCGTTGCGCGCAAAGGAAGATGATGCACGATGACGTCTTCCGGCAGCCGGTCGGCGCCGGCCTCGCGGACCTCGTCCGCACTGCGCAGGTCCACCACCCGTCGAAGGCCCAACTCCCCGATCCGGCCCAGGTCTTCGGGAGTGACGTGGTTCAGGCCATCACTGCGGAGAGCCGTTCCGCTTCGCAGTGTGAGCCCGCCGGCCGCCCGGTACCCGCCGAGATCGCGGGCATTGACCGCACCGCGCAAGCCGAGACTGCACCCGACCAGCTCCGTTCCGCCCGGCTCCGGCAAGGTATTCCGTGCGCCTCCGATTCTCTCGGACTCGGTCTGCCGATCGGCCGCCACGACGCCTCCATTGCATATTCGGACTGTCACATGGCACAGCGGTGCCCGATATTGCATGAACCTGCCCAATGAACCGGGGAGATGTGCAAGAGTGTCATGCGCAACGACGGCAGTGTAGGTCTCCTGCCTGCCGCATCGAGCCACACCGTCGGTAACCACGTGTAGCACTCAGCTTCCGGTTTTTCATTTTCAATTCATTATTTGCGCCGCCGGTACAGTTCCGGTCACAATCAGCGCCTTCATGGCATCGCCATGAACGTTGGTAACAGGTTCGCTGCACTCTCGCCCATTTGGTCCCTCGCACGACCGACCCTCGACCAGGATGGGCCCCGGGCAGCCTGCTGCCCGCGGACAGCTACACGGGCTGGCGAGCGCCGAGCAGCGCGGCGTCTGCCCCTAGGGGAGGATCACCATGGGTCGAGCGACCCGAAGAGTCGCCGCGTGCGCGGCGGCAGTCCTGCTGGCCGGTGGCCTGCAGACCACCCTGGCCTACGGCGACACCACGCCGCCCAGGATCGACCTCACCATCCTGGTCGTCGACGACGGCGGTCCCTCGGTCGCGGCCATCACCGCCGAGCTGAAGAGCCAGGGCACGCCGTACAAGGTCATCAGCCTCAATGACCCCAACCGCCCCGTGATCAACTCGGCTTTCCTGAGCGACACGGTGAACGGCTCGCCCCGCGGGAAGTTCCAGGGCATCGTCCTGCCCAACGAAAACCCCTTCCCCAACAGCGCGGCCGAGATGACGGCGATCGCGAGCTACGAAGCCGCTTTCAACGTTCGCCAGATCGACGCGTACACGTGGGCCAGCCCGGCGGTCGGACTGAACTACGCCCAGAATCCCGGTTTCGTCGGCACCCTCGACGGATTCCAGGGCGCCACCACCGCGGCCGGAACTTCGGGCCCGTTCGGGTACCTCAAGGGCAGCGTCCCGTTCGAGGACAACGACCCCACCGTGAGCGAGAGCTACGGCTACCTGGCCACCCCGCTCGCCACCCTCCCCGCCGGCGCCTCCTTCGTCCCGCTGGTCGACGCCCAGATACCCGGCACGACCACGCGCGGGTCGCTGGTCGGCGAGTACACCCACGACGGCCGCAAGGAACTGGTCGTCACGTTCGTCTACAACCAGTACCAGCAGCAGTACCGCCTGCTGGCCCGCGGCATGGTCGACTGGATCACCCAGGGCGTCCACCTCGGCTACGACCGCAACTACTTCGCCGCGCACGTCGACGACGTCTTCCTGGCCGACGACCGCTGGGACACCGTGCTCAAGTGCACCCCCGGCGACGTCACCTGCCCGCCCGGCACCCCGGACACCGCCAACCCGATCCGGATGACCCCGGCCGACGCGCAGTACCTCAAGCAGTGGCAGACCGCCAACAACTTCACCCTGGACATGGTGTTCAACGGTGGCGGCAGCGAGGACTGGAAGGCCGACCACTCCACCACGGTCGACCCCACGGCGAACCAGATGATCGCCGACCAGAACAGCTACCGGTGGGTCAACCACACCTACAGCCACCCGTACCTGGGCTGCGTCCAGGACGTCACGGTGGTGCCGTGGCGCTGCACCAAGGACGCCTCCGGCAACACGGTCTGGACCGACCAGAACACCATCTCCGGGCAGATCAAGAACAACTTCGACTGGGCCACCGCCAACGGCCTGAAGGTCGACCCGCAGGTCCTGGTCACCGGTGAGCACTCCGGCCTGCTGACCGCGCCCCAGGAGACCAGCGACAACCCGAACCTGGCCCCGGCGCTGGCCGCCAACGGCATCAAGTTCACCGGCAGCGACGCCTCCCGCGAGCCGGCCCAGCGCGCCGTCGGGTCGTCCACCCTGACCGTGCCGCGGTACCCGATGAACGTCTTCTACAACGCCGGCACGGCGAAGGAGGAGGCCGACGAGTACAACTGGATCTACACCAGCAAGGCCAACGGCGGCAGCGGCGTCTGCGAGAACAACGCCAACTCGACCTGCCTGCCGACCCCGCTGAACACGAGCACCGGCTTCCAGTCGTACATCGTGCCGCTGGAGGCCCGGATCGACCTCGGCCACGTGCTGAACAACGACCCGCGGCCGCACTTCATCCACCAGTCGAACCTGTCCGAGGACCGGATCCTCTACCCGGTGCTGGAGAAGATCCTCGGCACCTACCGCGCCCTGTACGCCGACAGCGCGCCGATCGTGAACCTCGGCGAGCGCGAGATCGGCCAGGAGTTCCAGAAGCGCGCGGCCTGGAACACGGCCCTCGCCTCCGGCCAGGTCACCGCCTACCGGATCGGCAACACCGTCACGGTCAACGCGCCGGCCGGTGTTCAGGTCCAGGCCACCGTGCCGACCGGAACTGCTCAGAAGCTGGCCATCGGCACGACCGCCTTCGGTTCCTCCTACGCCGGTACGCTCTCCGGCTGGGTGTCCCCGGGCGCGCTGCAGAGCAGCGTCACCCTGCAGCTGCCGTCCGCGCCGGCCGCCCCGGCCGCCGTCGCACCGAGCGTCGCGGCCAAGTCCGTCCCGGCACCGGCGCCGGCGGACAAGAAGGTCGTCCCGCAGGGCGTCGCCACCCCGGTCCCGGCCGGTCCGGGCGACACCACGCGCAAGCCGGCCCCGACCCTGGTCCCGGGCAGCGGAGCCCCGGTCCCCGGCAAGGACGCCGTCACCGACGGCAACGGCCAGAACGGCCACGGCGACAAGGGCACGGCGAAGAACGGCAAGGCCTCTGGGGGGACGGCCACGCCGACGAACGGCACCACCGGACGCTCCGGCAACCGGTAGCCCGAACCACCCGCCGGCGGGGTCGGACCGGGCGACCGGCCCGGCCCCGCCACGGCTCCCGTTCCGGCCACCCAGGCCGGAACCGACGCAAGAACAGGAGGGGGGACAGGAGATGCGCGTCACCCTGCTCACCGAGGGGACGTATCCGCACCAGCACGGCGGCGTGAGCGTCTGGTGCGACCAGCTCGTCCAGGGCATGCCGGACGTCGACTTCGACGTCATCGCCGTCACCGGGACCGGCCACGAAGCACTGGCCTGGGAACTGCCCGCCAACGTACGGTCGGTCACGACCGCTCCGCTGTGGGGCCCGGCCTCCGAAGCCGGCCCGCCCCGCGGCAAGGAGATGCGGCGCTTCCTCAACGCGTACGAGCGCTTCCTGCACTCCATCCTCGATCCGGTCTACACCACCCACTTCGGCACCGAGATGTACGGCTTCGCCGACCTCGCCCGGCGCGGGCTGCTCAGCCCGGCACTGCGCAGCGAGCGCGCGCTCCGGACCCTCCAGCACGTGTGGACCCGGGACTACCTGCCCACCGCCGTGTCCCGGCCCACCCTGCACGACGCCCTGAACGCGACCGACCTGCTGGAGCACGCCCTGCGTCCGCTCTCGGTCGAGCCGCCGAAGGACGGCGTCGCCCACGCGGCCAGCGGCGGCCTCGCCACCCTGCCCGGGCTGATCGCCGCCCAGCAGTACGGCGTACCGTTTCTGCTCACCGAGCACGGCATCTACCTGCGCGAGCGCTACCTCGGCTACCGCACCGGCCCGTACCGCTGGCCGGTCAAGGCACTGCTGCTCGGCTTCTACCGGATGCTCGCCGAGGAGAGCTACCGGGTGGCCGCGCTCGTCACCCCCGGCAACCGGTACAACCGGCGCTGGGAGGAACGCGGCGGCACGCCCTCCTCGCACATCCGCACCGTCTACAACGGGGTGGACCCGGCGGCCTTCCCGCCGGCCGGCCCCGAACCCGAGACCCCGACCCTCAGCTGGGCCGGCCGGGTCGACCCGATCAAGGACCTGGAGACGCTGATCCGGGCCTTCGCCATCGTCCGGAACGAGATCCCCGAGGCGCGGCTGCGGCTCTTCGGAGGCACCCCCAAGGGCGGCGAGGCGTACCGGGACCGCTGCATAGCCCTGGCCGCCGAGCTCGGCATAGCCGAGTCGGTGGCCTTCGAAGGCCGCGTCGCCGACATCACCGACGCCTACGCGGCGGGCAACGTGGTCATGCTCTCCAGCATCAGCGAGGGCTTCCCGTTCACCCTGATCGAGGCGATGTCCTGCGGCCGCTCGACCGTCTCCACCGATGTCGGCGGCGTCCGCGAGGCCGTCGGCGACACCGGCCTGGTCGTCCCGCCGCGCGAGCCCGAACCGATGGCCGCCGCCGCGATCGAGCTGCTGCGCGACGCCGAACGGCGCGCCCGGCTCGGCGAACAGGCCCGGCTGCGGGTGATCGAGCAGTTCACGCTCCGCCAGAACATCGACGGCTTCCGCGGCATCTACACCGAGCTCCTGGGCACCGCCCGCTGGATGCCCGGCGGCATGGTGTCCGTCACCGACCAGGTCCCCAGCCCCGACTGGGACCAGCAGCTGGCCGCCCGCCCCGAGCCGAGCGAGGTGGGCGCGTGAGCGGTCCGCTGCGTCTCGTTCCGGACGAGGGCGGCTCCGAGCGGACGGTGCAGCTGCGCACCCTGCCGCTCAAGCTCCGCCGTCCCGCCCCGCAGGAGCCCGTGCCCGGTGCCGAGGAGGGGCTCGACCTCTCCGCCGATCCGCTGGACGAGCTGGCCGAGCGCCTGCGGGACATCTGCGCCGACGCGGTCCACCCGTACGAGATCGCGGCCTTCCTGGAGTCCGACGGCCTGTCGGACGAGCAGGCCGCACTGCTGTACGGCCGCCCCGACGCGTTCACCGTCGCCGAGGAGCTGTTCGAGAAGGTCGAGCGCCGCTACCCCGGCCAGAGCTCGGAGTTCGCCAACCCCTGGCGGGCCGACCCCTGGCGCTGTGTGGTGCGCGGCCTGGTGTTCGCCCTGCCCGGGCTCGGCTACCTGCTCGGCGCCAACCTGTTCGCGACCACCCGGATGCGCTTCGGCCTGCCCTCGGGCATGCTCGCGCTGTCGATCGCGACGCTGGTCAGCTGGGGCTTCAACCAGGCGCTGGCGCACCGCTCGTACCGCTGGCTGAGCCGGCTGCGCCGCCGGGAGGCCGCGATCTGCCTGGCCGTCGGCGCGCCGCTCGGGGCGCTGGTCGCCTCGGCCGCCGCGTACGTGGTGGGCGGGCCGCTCGGGGCGCTGTGCTTCGCCGCCGGGCAGTCCTGCTACCTGGGCGCGGCCACCGTGCTGCTGGTGCTGGGGCGGGAGAAGTTCCTGTTGCTGGCGCTGGCGCCGGCTTCGGTCGGCGCGGGCGTGGTGCTGGCGGCGGACGTGCCGCAGGCGGTCCGTACGGTGGTGCTGCTGGCCTCGGTGGCACTGGCGGTCGGGCTGGCCGTCCGGGAGCTGCTGGTCTGCGTCCGCGGCGGCGAGCGCGAGTCCGTGGCGCTGAAGCTGCCGATCCGCCAGGAGGTGCCGCACCTGCTGTTCGGCCTGGCCTGTGGCACGCTCACGCTGATCGCGGGCCTCGGCGAGACCATCCACCAGGCCGTGCTGGCGTCCTCGCACACCATGCACAGCGCGGCCGGCGTCCTGCCCGAGGTGAGGACCACCCCGACCGGGCCCGCCATGATCGCGCTGACGCTCAGCCTCGGCCTCGCCGAGTGGCTGCTCTTCCGCTACCGGGCGATGGCCGTGGCCGCGCTGCGCACCAGCCACACCACCGGCCAGTTCACCCGCCGCACCGGCGGGATCCTGCTCGGCTGCCTGTTCATCTACCTCACCACCGTGGCCGCGCTGGACGCCGCCGCGACCGTGCTGTGGCCCGGCGCCCCCGCGCTCGGCGTGCCGCAGCTCGGCGCGATGCTGCTCCTCGGCGGCTCGCTCTGGCTGGCGCTGCTGCTGAACGCCTTCGGGTTCAGCTGGAGCACCGCCCTCATCTGTCTGGCCGCCGCGGGTGCCGAGAGCACCGGGCTGCTGACCGGTGCGGATCCGATCGTCCTGCAGCTGCTCGGCTGCGGGGCGGCCGCCATCGTCCTCACCGCCATCGCCGGGCACGCGCTCGGCCGCACCACCCAGCACCGCTGAACACATCGAATATCCCGCACGCCCGATTCGCGTGCACCGCCGTACCCGCTCCACCTGATCCACCTGATCCACCAACCAGGCCGGCGGCGGCCGACCACCACAGAGCGTCAGGCCGTCCCGGCAGATCGAGAAAGCGAACCCCGCATGAGCAGCGTCGCGGTTACCGGAGCCGAAGGATTCATCGGTTCCCACCTCGTCGAGACCCTGGTCGCCGACGGGCACCACGTCCGCGCGATGGTCCAGTACAACTCCTTCTCCTCGTTCGGCTGGCTGGAGACCCTGTCCGAGGAGGTGCTGGACTCGGTCGAGATCATCCTCGGCGACGTCCGGGACCCGGGCTCGGTCAACGGCCTGGTCAAGGGCACCGAGGCGGTCTACCACCTGGCCGCCCTGATCGCGATCCCGTACTCCTACCGCGCCCCCCACTCGTACGTGGACACCAACGTCACCGGCACCCTGAACGTGCTGGAGGCGGTGCGCCACCAGGAGATCCCCCGCCTGGTGCACACCTCCACCAGCGAGACCTACGGCACCGCGCAGACCGTGCCGATCACCGAGGACCACCCGATCAACACCCAGTCCCCGTACGCCGCCTCCAAGGCCGGCGGGGACCGGCTGGCGGACAGCTACCACGCCAGCTTCGAGACCCCGGTCGTCACCCTGCGCCCCTTCAACACCTTCGGCCCGCGCCAGTCGATGCGCGCCGTCATCCCGACCGTGATCGCCCAGGTCGCGGCCGGCCAGACCGAGATCACGCTCGGCGACCTGCGTCCGACCCGCGACTTCACGTTCGTCAAGGACACCGCCAACGCCTTCCGCACGGTGGGCACCGCGGACGCCGCGACGGTGGTCGGCCGGACCTTCAACGCCGGCACCGGCGGCGAGATCTCGGTCGGCGACCTGGTCACCCTGGTCGGCAAGCTGATGGGCGTCGACCTGGTGGTGAAGGAGGACGAGCAGCGCATCCGTCCGACCAACTCCGAGGTCATGCGGCTGGTCGCGGACGCGACCCGGCTGCGCGAGGCCACCGGCTGGGCCCCGCTGTTCAGCCTGGAGCAGGGCCTGGAGCAGACCATCGAGTTCTTCCGCGACCCGGCCAACCTGGCCCGCTACAAGACCGACATCTACAACGTCTGACCGCCTTCGCGATCATGCTCGTCCTGGTAACCAAGGTTCGTGTCCTGCACATCCTTTCCGTGGGGGAAACACCATGCATGCAGTGATCCTGGCCGGCGGCAAGGGCGTCCGTCTCCGCCCGTACACCACCGCGCTTCCCAAGCCGCTCGTTCCGATCGGCGACCAGCACGCGATCCTGGAGATCGTGATGCGACAGCTCGCCGCCGCGGGCTTCCAGACCGTCACCCTGGCCATCGGCCATCTCGGCCACATCATCCGCGCCTACGTCGGCAACGGCTCCCAGTGGGGCCTGCGGGTGGGCTACGCCGTCGAGGACAGCCCGCTCGGCACCATGGGCCCGCTGCTCACCATGCAGGACCGCCTGCCCGAGCACTTCCTGGTGATGAACGGCGACATCCTGACCGACCTGGACTTCGCCGGGGTGCTCAAGCACCACGAGTCGTCCGGCGCCCCGCTGACCATCGCCACCTACGCCCGCCAGGTCAAGATCGACTTCGGTGTGCTGACCAGCGCCTCCGGCTCCATCACCGGCTTCCAGGAGAAGCCCAGCATCGACTACCGCGTCTCGATGGGCGTGTACGGCGTCTCGCGCTCGGCGCTCGCCAAGTACACCCCCGGCCTGCCGCTGGGCTTCGACGAGCTGGTGCTGGACCTCCTGGCCGCCAAGACCCCGCCGGCCGCGTACGAGTTCGACGGCTACTGGCTCGACATCGGCCGCCCGGACGACTACGACCGGGCCAACGCCGAGTTCTCGACGATCCGCCCGGTCCTGATGCCCTTCGAGTCGGCCGGCGTCGCGCCGGGCGTCGCGGAGCTGCCGATCCCGGCCGCCCGCACCGCCCCGGACGACACCGACGACCAGCCCGTCACCGCGGGCACCGAGAGCGACGGACGGGCCGCGTGAGAATCCTGCTCCTCGGCGGCGACGGCTTCCTGGGCCGTCACGCCACCACCGTCCTGCGGTCGCTGCCCGGTGCCACCGTGCTGACCGCGGGCCGGCGGCCCGCCCACGACCTCCGGCTGGACCTGGCCACCGCCCAGGCCGGCCCGCTCGGCGAGGAACTGTCCGCGCTGGCCCCCGACGTGGTGGTCAACTTCGCCGGCGCGGTGGCCGGCAGCGCGGTGAAACTCGCCGAGGTGAACGCCCGCGGCCCGGCGGTGCTCTGCGAGGCGCTGCGGCTCGGCGCCCCGAAGACCCGCCTGGTGCACATCGGCTCGGCCGGCGAGTACGGCGTCTGCGCACAGGGCAGCTCGCTGCCCGAGGACGCCGACGCCCGCCCCGTCGGCGTCTACGGCGCGACCAAGCTGGCCGGCTCCCTCGCGGTGGCCGGCTCGCCGCTGGACGCCGTGGTGCTGCGGGTGTTCAACCCGGTCGGCCCCGGCGCCCCGGCCGGATCGCTGCCCGGCCGACTGGCGGCCGAGCTGCGCCGGGTGGCGCCCGAGGGCGCCGGCGCCGTCGTCACGGTCGGGGACCTCTCCGCCTACCGGGACTTCGTCGACGCCCGGGACGTCGCCGAGGCGGTCGGCCTGGCCGTCGCGGCCGACCGTCCGCTCCCCCGGGTGCTCAACCTCGCCTCCGGGCAGGCCAAGCAGGTCCGGGCGATCGCCGACGGGCTGGTCGCCGCGGCCGGCTTCACCGGCCGGATCGACGAGAGCGGGGCGGGCTCCGAGCGCTCGGCCGCGGTCTCCTGGCAGCAGGCCGACGTCTCGGCCGCCGCCCGGGAGCTCGGCTGGCACCCGGGGACGGACCTCGCCGACACCCTGCGCGACCTGTGGCTCAGCACCGCCGAGCCCACGCCGCCCCCGGTGGTCGCATGACCGCCGGGCACTCCGACGGCCGCCTGCTGGTGCCGCTGTACGTCCACCCCGCGGTGGACCCGGCGGCCTGGCGGGCGGTCGCCGCCGCCGACCCCGACCGGATCGCCGCCGTCGTGCTCAACCTCGCCGACGGCCCGGGCGAGGTCCCCGACAACGTCTTCGCCGAGGCCGCCGACGAACTCCGCGCGGCCGGCCTTCCGTTGGTCGGGTACGCGGACACCGACTACGGCCGCAGGCCCCACGCGGCCGTGGTCGCCGACATCCTGACGTACCGGCAGCGCCATGGCATCACCGGCGTCTACCTCGACCAAGTGGCCACCCACCCGGGCGCGTTGGCGCACTACCGGCGGCTGGCCACGGCGGCCCGCGCGGCCGGCTGCGGCACCGTGGTGTTCGGCCACGGCGAGCACCCCGACCCGGCCTACGCCGAGTTCGGCCTGGCCGACCTGCTGGTCACCTTCGAGGGCGACTGGGACACCTACCGGGCGATGACGCAGCCGCTGTGGACCGGTCGGCACGCGGCCTCCCGCTTCTGCCACCTGGTCTACGACGTGCCCGCCGAGCACGCCTGCGACGCCGCCGCCCTGATCGCCGCACGCCGGGCCGGGGTGGGCTGTGCCGTCCCCGGTGCCGGGGAGAACCCCTGGCGCACCCTGCCGTACGGCCTGACCGCCGCTGAACTCACCTGACTCGATCCGGAGTTCGACTACCGTGAACCGCCGTACCCGGCACCTGCCGGCCGCCCTGGCCCTCGCCACCGCCACCGCCCTGCTGGCCACCTCGTGCAGCAGCTCCGGTTCGGAGGACGACGACAACTCGGCCGACGGCTCTCCCAGCACCCCGCCCGCAGCCACCGCGCCGAGCACACCCGGCACCACCGCCCCGGTCACCCCCGAGGGCACACCGACCCCCGGCTCGCCCAGCGCCCCCGCCACGAGCACGGCCCCGGGCACCACCCCGCCCGGCACCACTCCCCCGGGCACCACCCCGCCCGGCACCACCGCCCCGCCGCCGGCCGGCGCCCGCTGGCAGCCGACCCCGGGCCTGGCCTGGCAGTGGCAGCTCGGCGGCGCGGTGGACCAGTCGGTGGACGTCCCGGTCTACGACATCGACGGCTTCGAGAACGACGCCTCGGTGGTGGCCGCGCTGCACGCCAAGGGCCGCAAGGTGATCTGCTACATCAACGCCGGTTCCTGGGAGGACTTCCGCCCCGACTCCGCCGCCTTCGCCAAGACCCTCCAGGGCTCGGACACCGGCTGGAAGGGCGAGAAGTGGTTCGACATCCGCAAGCTCGACCAGCTGAAGCCGCTGATGGCCGCCCGCTTCGACATGTGCAAGAGCAAGGGCTTCGACGCCATCGAGCCGGACACCATCGAGGCCTACAACCAGAACAGCGGCTTCCCGCTGACCCCGGACGACCAGCTGAAGTACAACCGGATGCTGGCCCAGCTCGCGCACGAACGCGGCCTGGCCATCGGCCTGAAGAACGACCTGGACCAGATCCCCGCGCTGCTGCCGGACTTCGACTTCGCGGTCAACGAGGAGTGCTCGCAGTTCGACGAGTGCGACCGCGTCGCGCCCTTCGTCAAGGCGGGCAAGGCGGTCTTCCATGTCGAGTACAAGCTCGGCACGGACCAGTTCTGCGCCAAGGCCAAGTCGCTGGGCTTCAGTTCGATGCAGAAGAAGCTCGACCTGAACGCCTGGCGCAAGCCCTGTTGAAGTGTCACGCTCCCGCCGCGCGGGTGACCCGGACGAGGGTCACCCGCGCGAGGGTCACTTGACCGCCAGCCAGATGACGGCGCCCAGCACGACCAGCGCGACGACGGCGATCACCGCGACCATGCCGGTACGGTTGCCGCCGCCGCTGCTGCTGCGGCCGTAGGTGTTCACGTTGCCCGGCTCCTGGCGTGCCGGGGTCTCGTCGACGAACGCCCGGAACATCTGGGTGCTGCCGGCGGGGTCGTAGTCGTTGTCAGCCATGGCAGGGACTCTAACGAATCAGCCCACCTCAGGCACAGCCCGGACCCCCCTCGAAGGCCGCCGCACCACCCCGGCGTGCGACGGTGGTACGACAGGCTCGTGAACACCGCACGGCACGCGGAATGCCCCGCCGTGGAATCGGGTTGACTGCGACCATGACCGGAAACCACAGCCGGGTGAGCCTCGGCACCTCCGACCTGTCCGTCTTCCCGCTCTCCCTCGGAGGCAACGTCTTCGGCTGGACGGCCGACGAGCAGCAGTCCTTCTCCGTCCTGGACGCCTACGCGGCCGTCGGCGGCAACTTCGTCGACACCGCCGACGTCTACTCGGCCTGGGCCCCGGGCAACACCGGCGGCGAGTCGGAGACCGTCCTCGGCAACTGGCTGCGCAGCCGGGGCAACCGCGACGACGTGGTGATCGCCACCAAGGTCGGCATGCACCCGGAGGCGAGCGGCCTCGGCGCCGCCAACATCAAGGCCTCGGCCGAGGCCTCGCTGCGGCGCCTGGGCGTCGAGCGGATCGACCTGTACTACACCCACCGGGACGACGACACCCCGGTCGAGGAGTTCGTCACCGCCCTGGACGAGCTGGTCCGCGAGGGCAAGGTCCGGGCCGTCGCCGCCTCCAACATCAGCGCCGGGCGGCTGTCCGAGGCGCTGGCCTTCGCCGACCGGGAGGGCCTGACGAAGTACGTCGCCGTCCAGCCGCACTACAACCTGGTCTCGCGCGACACCTTCGAGGGCCCGCTGGCCGACGTGGTCGCCGAGCACGGTCTGGCCACCGTCCCGTACTACGCGCTGGCCTCCGGCTTCCTGACCGGCAAGTACCGCCCGGGCGGCCCGGGCGTGGACAGCGCCCGCGCCGAGGGCGCCGCCCGCTACCTCGCGGAGCCGCGCGGCCCCAGGGTCCTGGAGGCGCTGGACACCGTCGCCGCCGAGCACCGGGCCGAGCCCGCGACCGTCGCCCTGGCCTGGCTCACCGCCCGCCCCACCGTCGCCGCCCCGATCGCCAGCGCCCGCACCGTCGAGCAGCTCCCGCCGCTGCTGGCCGGCGCCGCGCTGAAGCTCACCCCGGAGCAGACCGCGCTGCTGGACGCCGCGTCCGCCTCGTGAGCACCGGCCCCGGCACGCGACCGGGCCCCGACAGCGCGGTGCTGTCGGGGCCCGGTCGCGTGCGCGGTGCTACGGCCGCCCGAAGTGGGTCGGGTAGTAGCCGGGGTTGAGGGTCGAGACCCGGACGGTCTTGCCCGGCCGGGGCGCCTCCACGAACGTGCCGCCGCCCAGGTATATCCCCACGTGGTGGATCCCCGAGGCACGGCCGCTGTCCGACCAGAAGACCAGGTCGCCGCGGCGCAGCTGCCCCGCGCTGATCGGCGTGGTCGCCGCGTACTGGTCGTCGGCCACCCGCGGCAGGCTTATCCCCGCCCGCCGGTAGGCCTGCTGCACCAGCCCCGAGCAGTCGTAGCCGGACGGGCCGTTGCCGCCCCAGACGTACGGCTTGCCCAGCTGGGCGAGCGCGTAGTCGAGGGCCGCCTCCTTGCTCCCGGCGGCCGGCGCCGCGTCCGAGGACGGCCGGCTCACGGGCTGGGCGGGGGCCGGGGCCGAGCCGCCGCCGGACTGCCCGGTGCGGTTCAGGTAGACGTCGTGGTGGCTGGTCCAGCGCCACTCACCGCTGCCGTTCTTGAACCAGTACTTGGACCCGTCCCACCCCTGGCGCATCCCACCGGAGGACGCCGGGCCGTTGGAGACGGCCTTGGCGGCGGAGCCGCCCGAACCGGTGGAACCGCCGGAGCCCCCCGACTGGCCGGCCCGACCGGCGTAGACGTCGTAGTGGCTGGTCCAGCGCCACTCGCCGGCGCCGTTCTTGAACCAGTACTTCGACCCGTCCCACCCCTGCTTCCCGGCCGCGGCCTGCGCGGATCCGGCACCGGCCGTCAGGCCGACCACCCCGGCGCCCGCCAGCACGGTGGTCGCCAGGCAGGTGCTCCGCACGGCGCGGTGTATTCGGCTGCCGCCGGCCACCGCGGCGGAGCGGGCGGTGCGCGGCCGGGGCGCGCAGTTCGGGCAGCCGCAGCCCGCGATCGCGGGGATGCTGCCGAGGCGCTCCTCGAAGCCGATCAGACCGGGATCCCCGTCGAGACCGCCTGAGTCGGCAGAACCGACGGAGCCGGCTGTGACGACGGGTTCGGCGTACGTGCCGGTGGCTATCCTCATGCGGGTCGTCCTTCCTTCCGCCCGGCGCGGGCGGCCGGGGACGGTACCGAAGCGGCCACTCCGGCCGGGGCTACGAAGGCGACCAGCAGCTGCTCCATCAGCGCGCTGCGGGCGGCCTCGTCCAGTTCGTGCGCGGTCGCCCGCTCCAGCCGGCGGACGGCGAGCGCCGCGGCCTCCACCGCGTCGTCCACCAGGACGGTCCGCAGGCCCGCGTCCAGGTCGGCCAGCCGGCGGCGGCGCATCGACTCGGCGACCTCGGGCGCGTAGTCGAGTCCCAGCGGCTGTGCCGAGTACACCTCCAGGCCCGCCGGGGCGACCTCGGCGGCCAGCGCCCTGGTCATCTCGTCGGCGAACCACTGGCCGTCGCGCAGCGCGGGCCCGGGCGCCGCGTTGCTGTCGCAGGGCAGGGTGGACGCCGTCCGGGTGAGCACCGCCTGGACCTGCTCGCGCAGGTAGCCCTCGTGGTCCTCGATCGCCAGCAGCGCCCGCGCGGTGTCCTTGACCCGCCAGACGATCAGCAGCCGGACCACGATCGGCGTGCCGGTCCGGTCGACCGCCTTCACCGACTCGCTGCGCCAGTGCCGCAGCCGGACGTCCACCCGGCGGCGGCGCAGCAGCGGGTTGACCCAGACCAGGCCGGTCCGGCGGACGGTGCCCCGGTAGCGGCCCCAGCGGGTCAGCACCCGGGTCTCGCCGCCCGCGTTGGCGAGCAGCCCGGCGAGCGTGAGGACCACCAGCAGGCCGGCCGCACCGGCCGCGGCGATCGACGGGGCGTCCACCTCCGGCCGTCCGCTCGCCCGCGCGGCGGTGTCGCGCAGGTCGGGCAGCACGTCCCAGTGCGGGATGACGCCGGTGCGCAGCAGCACGAACAGGGCGCCGGCCAGTCCGAGCAGCACCACCAGCAGGGCGACCCAGCCGGGCAGCGAGGCGGCGGAGTGCTCCCGCAGCGCCTGGTCGGCGCGCGGGGGCCGCCGGGAGGTGGCGGCGGCGGGGGCCCCGATCCGGGTGGCCTCCAGGAGGTCGACGGTCTCCTGCGACGCCGTCTCCAGCGGGTCGCGCAGGTCCGCCGGACCGACGGACGACGGGCCGGGGACGACGGCCAGCGGGGTGGTCGCCGGCCCGCTGTCGGCCGGGCCGACCGGCTTGACGGTCTTGGCCGTCGTGACGGCCCCGACTCTGGCCAGCGGGCTGGCGCCGGAGGCGGAACGTTCCGGCAAGGCCGGTGGGAGCGCCTTGGGCAGGTTCTCGGGTCGCTGCGAAGAATCGCGGGTGACGTCCATGCACGGATCCTCTGGGTCGGTGTGTCGCGCAACGGGCGGCCCGGATCTGACGGGCAGTGCCAGGGTCAGGCTAAGTTCATACGTCATCAAATGCGACATTTGAGTGGAGGTGTGTCGACATTTACTGACGAATCATCCAAAGCCGACCTGACGCGCAGGCACATGAACGGGTGGACAGGGCAGTCGGCGCAGGTCAGCGCCGTCGAGCACCGGGAACACGGGCGAACACCCGACGGGTGATCAGGCCGATCCCGGTGAGTACCAGCAGGATTCCGGCGACTCCTCCGCGCCAGCCGGTCTCCCCGGGCCGACCGGACGCACCCGGCGAGGTCTCCGCCGGTGGCACGGGCAGCGGCCGGGCGACGCGCTCGGCGGACCCGACGGCTTCGGCCGGTTCGGCCGGTTCGGCCGGCGACGGCCCACCGGTCGTGGCGACGGCAGCGGGAGTCGGGGGTGCGGTCGCGGTCGCGGTCGCGGAGGCGGAAGCGGTCACAGCAGTCGGGGCAGTCGGAACGACGGATGTGGCGGACGCGGAGGAAGCGGAGGAAGCAGGGGACGCGGAAGGCGCGGGGGGTGTGGGGGGTGTGGGGGGTGTGGAGGCCACCGACGCGACCGGCCCCGGCTTCCCGGCCCCCGACGGAACCGCCGTCGGGGCGGGTGCCACCGGCCGGACGGTCACCGGAGGAACGGTGACCGGCAGCACGGGCACCTCCCCGACGGACGGACTCGACACCCGACCCGGGCTCGGGCTCGCACTCGGGCTCGGCTTCGCAGAGCCCGACGAGGCCGCCGACGGATCGGACTTCACCGGACTCGGCGTCACCGGCGGTGTGACCACCGGCGCTGCGACCACCGGCGGTACGGGAATCGGCAGCACCCCCGGCGGAACCGGCACCAGCACCGGCACCTCCGGCGCGGCCGGACTCGGAACGGCCTCCGAAGCAGACGCGGCCGGACTCGGTACGGCCGATGCCGAGACCGAAGCCGATGCCGACGCCGATGCCGGGGCGGACCCGGACGCCGCAGCCGACGGGCCGGCCACCACAGAAGCGGAGGCCGACGCCACCGGGCTCGGCACTACGGGGCTCGGCGCCACCGAGCTCGACGCCACCGAGCTCGGCATCGCCGGACTCGACACCGCCGGGCTCGACGCCACCGGACTCGGCACCGCCGACGCGGTCGCCCCCGAGGTGGGCACCGCAGCCGCGGTCGCGACCCTCACCCGCACCGGCTCCGCCGAGGTCCCGTTCCCGGCCGGGTCCGTGGCCGTGACGGTCAGCCACTGGTCCCCGTCCGTCAGGTCCCGGTTGGCGGTGCAGCTCCAGCTCCCGTCGAGCGCCGCCGTCGTCCCGCACAGCACCGTCCGCTGGTCCGAGCCGGGGGCCGAGGCCGCCGTCACCAGCACGTTGCTGCCCGGCTCCGCCCGCCCGGCGAGCTTGGGTCGGCTGACCCGCAGGGTCTCCCCCGGGGCCGGCGA
This sequence comes from Kitasatospora sp. NPDC056446, assembly GCF_042796115.1. Classification (NCBI taxonomy): domain Bacteria; kingdom Bacillati; phylum Actinomycetota; class Actinomycetes; order Kitasatosporales; family Streptomycetaceae; genus Kitasatospora; species Kitasatospora sp. NPDC056446. The sequence continues at coordinate 246,747 of NZ_JBHTRF010000002.1, forward strand.
GCCGAGCACCGGCCGGTCCGGCGGGACGGTGTCCACCGTCAGGGTGACCGGCTGTCCCGTCGTCCGGTTGCCCGCCCCGTCGACCGCGACCGGGGTGAGCAGGTGCTTCCCGTCCGCCAGGTTCTCGACCGGCAGGCAGGACCACTCGCCGCCCGGCGGCACCGCCGTGCTGCACAGTTCGCCGCCCGGGGAGCGGTCGGTGACCGAGACGGTGCTGCCCGCGTCGCCGGTGCCGGTGAGCTGGAGCCCGGGGTCGTTGGTGTAGGCGGGGAGGGTGAGTGCGGGGGCGGCCGGCGGCGCGGTCTTCACCGTGACCTTGACCGCCTCGCCGCGCAGCACCACGCCGCCGCTGGTGGTCTCCACGGGGGTGAAGCTGTGCCGCCCCGCGGTGAGCGGCGCGGCGGGGCGGCAGGACCAGGCGCCGCCGCGCACGACCTTGGCCTTGCAGATCGCGCTGTCGTCCTCCCGGACCTCCACGGTGGCCCCGGCCACCGCGCCCTCGCCGCTGATCTCCGGGCGGGCGTCGGAGAGGACGCTGCCGTCGACCGGTTCGGCGATCTCGGGCCGGGAGGCGCCGACGGCCAGCTTGATCCGCTGGTCGGAGACCTGCCCGGAGTCGGCGAAGCCGCCGGAGGAGACGAGTTGGCTGGTGTCGCGGCCGATCCGCAGCCGGGCCCAGGTCTCGCCCGAGGCGGCACCGGCCGGGACGGTCCACTCCAGGGTGGCGGTGTCGGCGCCGGCCGGGACCTCGGTCTGGACCCGCTCGGCGGGTTCGAACCGGCCGGTGTGCGCGAAGTCGATCCAGCCGGCCAGGGTGGCGGGCTGGTCGCCCACCGCGACCGGGACGGTCAGCCGGTAGTAGCGGCCGATCGCGGCCTCGGTGGGGAAGCCGAGCGACGGGTCGGCGCCCTGGTACTCGCCGCGGCCGGGCTGGAGCTTGGGCGGCGGCGGGCCCGCGAAGGGGCTGCGCAGGGCCGCGCCGTGGTCGAGCCTGATCAGCGGTTCGTCGCCGACCGCCCCGGCGGAGCGCTCCCGGGCGCGCCGTGACGGGTCGGCCGCGTCCGCTCCGAGGAAGAGGTCGGAGACGATGTGCGAGGCGTTGCCGTAGGCCTGCGGCGCGGTGCCGAGGTCCTCGTCGACGGTGACGGTGTAGGCCTGGCGCAGGACGGGCGGCGCGGTGGTGCTGCCGGCCCGGGCGGTGGAGCGCTGCTCCACCCGGAACACGGCGGTGCGGAAGGTCCCGGCGAGTTCCAGGGAGCCCTCGGCGGCGGAGCCGGGCGCGCCGTCGGAGGCGCCGTCCCGGCCCGTGGGGGCGAGGGTGTTGCCGTCGACCGTCCAGCCGGGCCAGTCGGTGCGGTTGACCAGGACGGGGGCGGCGGGCGAGCCACCGGTGAGGGTCAGCCGGGCCGCGGTGGCGGTGGTACCGGATTTCCCGGTGGCGAGCGCGGCGAGTCCGCTGAGGTGCAGCCGGGGATTGCGGACCGGCCGGGAGAATGTCAGCCGGAGCGTTCCGGTGGTGCGCCAGGAACCATCCGTCTGCGGACGGTCCTGGGCGAGTTCGAAGGTCTGCGCGGAGTCTCCGGGGTGCATTCCGTCCGCGTAGAGCGCGGCGGGACGCCCCCCGCCGGAACGGTCCGCCAATTCGCCGGATCCGGCGGTGACGCCCACCCCGGGAGAGGCGTCGAAATCGATCCGCGCGGAGAGTCCGGAGGGCAGCACGGCCCGGTGCTCCGCCGACCAGGCGTCAGGGGACTGCTGGGCCGCCGTGGGCGGGGCGTTCCAGCCGGCCAGCAGCCCGGTCGTGAGGACGACCAGGGCGGCAGCGGTGCGGGGAAGCTGTCGGTTCATCCGGCTCTCCTTCGCGGTCGGCTGCCGGAGTGGCGGGCAGTCTTGGCACAAGATCCGACAAAAAGGAATCACGATCCTGCGCCGGTCATACTGCGACACCTGGGCTTTTGGCCGTGTCCCACCCGTTCGGCGGTCATCCGGGCGGCAGGACGGGATGTACCCGAAACGGCTGCATTTCATCCATTAGGCGCCAATCGACACCACCCGAACGGACGCGGGAATGGGAATTCCCGAACAATCCGGCGGACACCAGCGTCCGGTACCTGACCATTCACCGGGGCGCTCTGTTCGAATCGTCCACCCGCTCGGCGGGGGCGGGACGGGCACGGTGGCCGGGAAAACGGAGAAGCCCCCGGCCGATGGCCGGGGGCTTCTCTTCGGTGCGCTCAGCAGGATTCGAACCTGCAACCTCTTGATCCGTAGTCAAGTGCTCTATCCGTTGAGCTATGAGCGCAAGGAACGGGCGAACCCGATCTTGCGGTGGTTGGTGCGCTCAGCAGGATTCGAACCTGCAACCTCTTGATCCGTAGTCAAGTGCTCTATCCGTTGAGCTATGAGCGCTCGCCCCGGTGAACCGTGCCGCCGGGGCGTTGCGGGGACAACATTACATGACCTGCGACGTGGGGCGAAATCGATTGCCCCGGGGCCCCGCCCGGCCCCGTTCCGCGCCCGTTCGACAGCCGTTCCACCGCAGGCCGCCCGGCCCCTGCTCCGACCGCTGCCCCGACCACTGCCCCGGAGCCGGCCCGCCCCCGCCCCAGCCCCCGGCCCGGACCACCCCGGGCCGCCCGGCCCCGGGAACGCGAAGAGCCCCCGTCGACGAGATCGTCGACGGGGGCTCCCGGCAAGCGGAGGCTGAGGGATTTGAACCCTCGATCAGGAATAACCCCGAAACCGCATTAGCAGTGCGGCGCCATAGACCGGACTAGGCGAAGCCTCCCCACATGGAGCGTCCCCGCGCGAGCGGACCCGTTCCGTGTGTCAGTGATGATGCCACAACCGTGGGGCTCGGCACCAACCACCGCCAACGTTACTAGGCGGGTCGTCCCCGCCGCAAAGAAGAATGAGATACTGCCGTCTCCGGAGGAGCTGCCCCGAGCCGAGGAGACCTGTCGACGTGAGCAGCAGGCCGATCCGAGGCGCTGCTCGCCTCGCCGCCATACTCGACGCCCTGCCCGACGCGCTGCTGCTGGTGAACAGCAACGGCACCGTCGTGGACGCCAACAACGCGGCGGTCCAGGCCTTGCAGGCACCGGGCACCTCACTGGTCGGCATGGGCCTGCTGGGCCTGCTCCCCGAGTTCGACCCCAGCCGGATCCCCGGTTCGATGCGCCCGGCCACCCGTGACGGCGACGCCCTCGACCGCCCGGTCCGGATGACCGCCCACCGCACCGACGGCACCACCTTCCCGGTCGAGGTCTCCGGCAACGACTTCGCCGACGACAACGACAGCGGCCGCGGCTACGCGCTCTCCCCGCTCGTCCCGTACGACCCGTACCGCGAGGGCTCCCGCTCGCCGTCCTCCTCCGACCTGCTCCTGCTGCTGGTCCGCGACCTCTCCGGCCGGCTCGGCGTCGAGGCCGAGCTGCGCCGCCAGCACAAGCAGACCGAGATGATCCTGCGCGCCGCCGCCGAGGGCGTGCTCGGCGTGGACCTCGAAGGCCGCTGCGTGCTGGTCAACCCGGCCGCCGCGCACATCCTGGAGTACCGGGCGAGCGAGCTGGGCGGGCGCGAGCTGCACCCGCTGATCCAGCACTCCCGGGCCGACGGCACCCCGCTGGCGCTGGAGGAGTCCGCGCTGCTGGACACCCTGACCTCCGGGCGCAAGCACCGGGTGCGCGGCACCGTGCTGTGGCGCAAGGACGGCCGGCCGGTCACCGTCGACCTCACCACCGCCCCCGTCCGGGACGGCGACCAACTGGTCGGCGCGGTGATGACCTTCACCGACCGCAGCCGCGAACTCGCCCTGGTCGCCCGCAACGAGCACCTCACCGCCGTCCTGGAGAGCGAGCTGGGCGGCGCGCTGAACGCGCTGAACCAGCGGCTGGACGCGCTCGCCGCCGACCCGGCCGGACAGCTCTGGCCGGAGGCCAACTGGACGCTGCGCCGGCTCGCCGCCGAGTGCCGCCGCTTCGGGAAGCTGATCGACGGGGTCCTCGACCACCAGCGCTGCGAGGCCGGCGAGAACGGCGCGGCGGAGGCCAGGGACGGCAAGGACTCCGGCGACACCAAGGAGCCCGCGGACGGCAAGGGTTCCGGCGACGGCCGGGACCGCAAGGACGGCGGCGACGCCAAGGACGCCAAGGGCCGGCGCAAGGCCGCGGCCCAGGTGCCGGTCGCCCTGGACAAGGTGGTCCGCCGGGCCGTCGAGGAGGCCGGCGAGCTGGTCGGCCCGGGCCGGGTGCGGTTCTCGGTGCACGCCGCCGCGGTCGAGGTGATCGCCGACGAACGGCGGCTCGCCCAGGCGCTGGCCCACCTGGTCGCCGACGTCAGCGGCGTCGGCTTCGACCTGGACGCCCCCGCCGCCTCCTCCCCCGGGCTGGCCGTCCCCGGCCTGACCGGTGGTTCGTCACCCGCGCTGCCGGCCGCCCCCGAACCGCCGACCGTCGTCCTGGCCGCCGCCCAGCGCGGCGAGGTCGCCCGGGTCGAGATCCGCGGCCCCGGTGTCGGCGGCAGCGCCGTCCACCTGCCGATAGCCCGCGCGGTGGTCGAGCGCCACGGCGGTGTGCTCCAGCCGCACGAGCTGCCCGGCAAGGCCGGCACCACGTACGTCGTCGAGCTGCCGCTGGACCCGGCCGCCGCGAAGGCCGCCGCCGAGCGCGCCTCCGTCGAGGGCCGTTCCGACCGGCCCAAGGAGACCGACAGCGCCGTCCTCCCCGAGCTGCCGGGCATCCCCCAGCTGCCCAGCAGCAGCGAGGCCGCCGAACCCGCCGCGGCCGGCGGACGGCCCGACCGCAAGGCCCCGGAAGCCCGGCCGGAACCCGCCGAGGAGGCCCCCGCGGCCGAGCGGCGGGGCCGTCGCGGCCGACCGGCCGTCGAGGCCCCGGCACCCGTCGCGCCCGCACCGCCCACCGCACCGCCCGCCGCACCGGACGTTCCCGCCGACCAGTGGCCGAACGCCCCCGCCCGGGTCGAGCGGGCCGTCCCCGAGCAGTGGAACGGCACCGGCAACGACGCCGCGTACGGCCGTCAGGGCCTGGCCGGCCCGGACGGCGCGCAGACCGACCCGTGGGGCAAGGACGACGGCCGCTCCGGCCCCGCCTACGCCGTGCCCGTCGGGGGCGAGCGGGCCCAGCAGCAGAGCCGGCCCGGTGGCCGCGAGCCGCTCGCGCTCGGCCCGGCCCCCTCGGCCCCGACCGTCGACGGCACCCCGCCGGGGGGCACGCCGACCGCCGGGACCGCCACCGCCGGAGCCGCCCCGGAGGAGACCGCGGGCGATGCCAAGCCCCGTCGGCGCCGGGCCCTCCCCTCCGCCGAGGACTCCTCCGGCGGCTTCGCCCTGCCCGGGACGACCGACACCCCGGCGTACCCCGGTCTGGAGCACGCCCTGCCGGCCGGCCCCGCGCCCGCGCTGCCCGAGCCGGCCACCGCGCCGACCGGACGCCGCCGCCGGCTGGCCGTCCCGCCGGGGCCCGGCCCGGACGCGCCGGTGGGCGCCACCGGTCCGTCCGACCACGCCGATCATTCCGATCACGCCGCCCCTGCCGGCCATGCCGGACACGCCGGTCACACCGACCACACCGGTCCGGACGCGGGTGCCCCCGGCAGCGCACCGGTGCCCGTCCGGGCCGCGCTGCCCGCCGCCGAGGACCCGTCGGGCCCGCGCCCGGTCGGCACCGGCCTGGGCGAGCTCGCCCCGCCGCGTCCGCTCGGCAACCAGCCGACGGCCGCCGCCCCGGCCGAGCCCCGCACCTCCCCGCGCCCGATGGCCGAACTCCCCGCCGCCGGGGACCGGCCCGCCGAGCAGCCGTCCGCCGTCGGCGGCGAGCTGGCCAACACCCGCCGGCTGCTGGTCTGGCCGGAGCCGGACCCGGCCACCAAGCAGGCCCTCCAGGCGCGCGGCTACCTGCCCGTGATCGTCAGTTCCCGCGAGGAGGTCGACGCCCAGGTCTCCGGCTTCCCCGCCGCCCTCTTCGTCGACCCGCTGACCGGCCCGATCACCCGGACCGCGCTCCAGTCGCTGCGCACCGCGGCGCTCAACCGCCGTGTCCCGGTGCTGGTCACCGCCGGCCTCGGCCAGGCCACCCGGGACGCCGCGTACGGCGCCGACCCGGCGGTGCTGCTGCGCGCCCTCGCGCCCCGCGACGGCGAGCACCACGCCCCGCGGGTACTGCTGGTCGAGGGCGACCCGGACATCGCCGCCGCCATGATCAGCAGCCTGGAGCGGCGCGGCATGCACGTCGAGCACGCGGTGGACGAGAACGACGCCGTGGCCCGGGCCAGCAGCGTCCAGCCCAACCTGGTGGTGATGGACCTGCTCCAGATCCGCCGCCGCCGGGTCGGCCTGCTGGACTGGCTGCGCGCCAACGACCGGCTGCACCGCACCCCGCTGGTGGTCTACACCTCGGTGGACCTCGACCCGCGCGAACTGCCCCGGCTGCGCACCGGCGAGACGGTGCTGTTCCTCGCCGAGCGCTCCACCAGCGAGGACGTCCAGGGCCGGATCGTCGACCTGCTCGGGCGGATCGGCACGATGGGCGAAGCGGGCGTCGCCGCCGCGGGCTGAAGCACCGGAAGGGCCGGCCGCCCCCGTTCCGTACGGGGG